>CAYQRJ010000081.1:0-2599 GCA_964419855.1 uncultured Crocinitomix sp. | reverse complement strand
ATGGAAGCACCTAAGGCTAAAAAAGTACCGCATTTGTTTACCGAGCATAATTTTAAAAGGATTGATAATTATTATTGGCTTAGAGATAGAAAAAATAAGGAGGTGTTAGATTATATTGATGCTGAAAATGATTACCTAAAATTTAAGCTAAAACATACAGAAGCATTTCAGAAGGAATTATACAACGAAATGCGTGGGCGGATTAAAGAGGATGATGATTCTGTGCCTTATTATAAAAATGGATATTGGTACTATCACCGGTATGAGAAAGGTGGGGAGCACCCCATTTATTGCCGAAAAAAAGAGGTGTTAACAGCCAATGAAGAGGTGGTTTTAAACGAAAATGAACTGGCAAAGGATTATCCTTATTACGAAATTGTATCCTTTTCGGTAAGTCCTAACAATAAAATTTTAGCGTTTTGTGAGGACATCACAGGCAGACGTTTATACCAAATTAGGTTTTTAAATTTAGAAACAGGTGAGTTTTTTAGAGATGTAATTGAACATACATCAAGCGATTTGGCTTGGAAAGATGATAATGTTTTGTTTTACACTATTAAAGATAAAGAAACTTTAAGACCGTTTAGGGTAAAATCTCATGTTTTAAACACCCCTGCCAATAATGATGAAATTATTTATACTGAGCAAGATGATACTTTTATAACAGGAGTATCTAAAGATAAACTAAACAAATACATTTACATTGGTTGTTGGTCAACTTTAAGTACTGAGTACAGATTACTTGATTTAGAAAAAGACAAAGGTGGGTTTGAGGTGTTTTATGCAAGAGAAGATAAATTAGAGTACTATGTGGAAACGGTAAAAAATGGTTTTTATATTAAACACAATGCAGATGGAGATAATTTTTCCATTTCGTTTTGTGATTTTAAAAACACCAATAAAATTAATTGGGTAACAGTTGTAGAACATCAAAAAGATGTTTTAATTGAAGATTTTGAAGTGTTTGACAATTACTTGGTGATTCAAGAAAAACAAAATGGATTAACGCAGTTAAGGGTTTTAAATCATAAGGATACAACAGTAAAAATAATCCCGCCTAAAGAAGAAACTTACACCTTGGCGATTGGAACAAATCCTAATTATTACACCAATTGTTTAAGGTTTGGTTATTCATCTATGACTACGCCAAGTTCGGTAATTGATGTGGATTTGGATACGTTTGAGGAAACCATTAAAAAACAAACAGAAGTGTTGGGCAATTTTAATGCTGATGATTACCAATCTGAGCGAATTTGGGCAACGGCTTTTGATGGAGAGAAAATTCCAATGTCGGTGGTTTATAAAAAAGAATTGTTTAAAAAAGATGCCACCAATCCCATTTTGGTTTATGGTTATGGCAGTTATGGACATACAGTTGATCCTTATTTTAGTTCAGTAAGATTGTCTTTACTAAATAGAGGTTTTGTGTTTGTAATTTGTCACATTAGGGGGAGTGAATACCTTGGCAGACAATGGTATGAAAATGGTAAATTCTTAAAAAAGAAAAATACTTTTACCGATTTTATTAGTTGTACTCAACATTTAATTTATCGTAATTATTGCGATAAAAACAAAGTGTTTGCAATGGGCGGAAGTGCAGGAGGTTTGTTAATGGGAGCTATTGCCAATATGCAACCTAATTTGTATAAAGGCATAGTATCTAACGTTCCTTTTGTTGATGTGGTAACCACTATGATGGACGATTCTATACCTTTAACCACTGGCGAATATGCTGAGTGGGGTAACCCTAATGATGAGGATTATTATTTTTATATGTTGTCTTATTCGCCTTACGATAACATTGATAAAAAAAACTACCCCAATATGCTTATTACTTCTGGTTTACACGATTCGCAAGTGCAATATTGGGAGCCAACCAAGTATGTGGCTAAATTAAGAGATTTAAAAACAGATGATAACGTGTTGTTACTACATACCAATACAGATGCAGGTCACGGTGGAAGCTCTGGTCGTTTTGAACATTTAAAAGAGATAGCTTTGGAATATGCCTTTATTTTAGATTTGGTTTAATTGATGGTGTTAAATAATCTTGAAATAATAAAAATATGCCCTTCTCATTTTAAAGACATTGTTTCTTTATCGGATGAGCAATTTGGGGTAGGGTATATTTCAGAAGAACATTTGAAAATGTTTTTTTCAAAAAAGCAAAATGATGGCTTTGTGGCTTTGTACCATCAAAAAGTGGTGGGATATGTTTTACTTAAAATTGCTCACCATTTTTTAGATTTGGAAAGTATTATTTTAAAAGATAAAGAATGGTTCAAATCCTTATTTCAAAATAATTATCCAGTTGGAGTTATTGAAACCATAGTAGTAGATAAGGGTTACAATAATAGAGGGATAGGAAAATTATTAGTTCAAGCAAGTTTAAATCAATTAAGAAATAAAACCAATTCAGTGGTGTCTTTTTTATGGCAACATCCCAACGGAACACCTTTAGAAACCTTGTTAACAAAGTATCAGTTTAAACATCAAAAAAACATTAATAATTATTGGTTTAAAGATTCTATTTTAAAAAATTATAATTGTAAATATTGTGGTCAACCTTGCTATTGCCAATGTATGGTTTATTATCAAT
>CAYQRJ010000080.1:5728-10137 GCA_964419855.1 uncultured Crocinitomix sp. | reverse complement strand
AAAAAATTAAAGAAAAAATCTTTAAATTTGAACACGATTTATGGAGTTTTTAGTCTGTCTAAAATGTGTTTGGCTTGGTAGATATGTCTTTCGGTGTGATAGGCTAAATAGAGTAAAGAATCACCTAAGTTTAATTTAACAACTGGACGTAATGACAAAGGACATTTGGTTTTTCTTAAATCCACTTGTTTGGCTTTTTCTAATAATTCTTTAAACTGCTCTTGATAGTCTAAAAACTCAGTAATTGGATAGTCTGAGCGTAAACTATCGTTAAAAATAGGGTTATATTCTTTACGTGACTTTAATTTGCGCTTAACATTGTTTACTTTTCCAAGTTTAACCGATCTGTAAGCGGCTCTCCCCATTGGGCTTGAAGTAAAATTTTCGGTAGGTTGATTAAACCTTGTATTAGCAATTTTACCATTAAAAACAGGAATGTAATATCTGTAAAAGGCGTTTAAATGTTCAAAAATATTAGCAATAGACCAGCTTTTTTCATTGGATTTCCAATAGAGTTGTTCATTTGACAAGTGGCTAAAATTTTCTTTGACTTCATTACTTAAACCGGCTGTCAAAATGGACAACTTTTTAATAAGGGTTTCTACCGGTATTCTTTTCATTTTTAAGTAATTTTAAACAAAAATAGGTAAATTAATAAATACACAAAATTAATTCAAGATATTTTTAAATCCCGTCCTAAATATTTTTTTAATTTATTACTAAAAGGTTGAAATTATTAGTGCTTTAAGTATTCTAATGATTTTAAAGGTGTGTTATTGTAATTAATGCTTATTACTAGAGAAAAAATCTTTTTTTGCGACCATAAAAGATTTGTCACGTAAAGAATTGTTGAAGCCTTGGAGACAATTTAGTGATAAAGCTTTGGTTTTTACTGTTTTTCAAAAAAACAGTAAAAAATGGTATCATAAAAAAGTGTCGTTTTTTTGGTTCGTTTTTTTGGACAAGCAAAAAAATGAACAAAAGATTAAAAGAGTTTTTTAACTACAATTTATTTAAGGCGTTATTGATATTTTTTAAATTTCGTTATTGGCATAAGTTTGTTTGTAAAACAATAATTTATAATAATCAATTAAATGAACACCTGAAAAATAGAACCTCATAATTTTGTCGTAAGTATAACCATATTTTGCCATTTTCATAGCACCTTCTTGGCAAAGACCTACACCGTGTCCAAATCCTTTACCATTAAGCACCACGTCATCTCCTTCTAAATACACATCAAACCAAGTAGATTTTAGTTTAAAATGTACCCTTAAATCACGTAAAGGAATACCTAATTGTGGAATTTGATAAAACGCCATTCGTTGTTGTTGTGTAAATGAGTATAAAAGAGGACCCCAAACGGAATCTTTAACTGGATAACCAAATTGTTTAACCAAATAATTTTCCCATTCAGAACGTTTAATTCTTTTTGTCCATTTGGCTTGTCTAGTATGAATACAAAAGGTGTCTTTAACACTTCTGCAATATGGCACAGGATTGTTCCAAACAAAATCAGATTCGGAGGTTTGTCCCCCACAATTGGCAAAGAAAAATCCATCAGCTAATTTTAAATTTTGGTCAACCATTACAATGTGTTTTGTGGCTAAAACAGCTTTTTCAATTGAAGGGGTATGACTTAACATTTTGTGATAGGCTTGACAATGGACACGGTCGCACACATTAAACCCTTCTTTACTGTGTTTGCTTAAATGTCCAAGTACATAAGTTCGGCTTAAAACTGCTTGCACTTTGTAATACTCAATGTGTCTGCCTCCGCCGCCTTCCGATTCAATTACTCCCGCTAAATAATTAGGCATTTCAACCACATTAATTATTTTAATTGCTTTATCGCCTTCAATGGTTAATAGTAAATTATTTTTATATTTTCTCTCCTTGCGTTTATAAGGTTTTAATCCTTGAATTCTAAAAGAATGATTAGGTAATGTTTCCTCAATTCGTATGGTGTCAAAATCTCCTAAATGCGTTACCCCTTGAATTAATTTTAATTTATTTCCCACTCTTTTTATTTCAACAGATTCGGTGGGTAGTATGGTATATTTCCTCAAACTGTCTCCATATACATTGTACGACCCCTTGTGGTATGACACCAAAACATCAGAAATGGTATAAGCACGCATTATTCCAATATTTAATTCCTGCGAAAATGATGTAACGCTAAGTAAACAATTTAATATGATTAAATATTTAAGCATTTTTAGTTATAGAATCAATCAATAAGTGAGCTACTTTTTCTGATGCTCCACCACCGCCCAGTTTGTGAATTAAATTTTGGTATTCATTAAGCATCTTTTCTCTACCTTCAGATGAATTATTTTCAATCTTTTTTAATTCTGACACAATGTGTTTAGCAGTTAACTCACCTTGAATTAATTCTTTTACCACTTCTTTACCCATAATTAAATTAACCAACGAAATGTAATCAATTTTAACTAATCGTTTAGCAATGTGATACGAAATGGTGCTTGCTTTATAACACACCACTTGAGGTACTTTAAATAAAGCTGTTTCTAAAGTAGCCGTGCCTGATGTAACTATGGCTAAATCCGAATGGTTTAATAAATCATAGGTTTGACCCTCTAATATTTTAACTTGATTATTTCCAATAATTTTTTTATAAAATTCAGTAGATTTGTTAGGTGCCCCTGCAATAATTATTTGATGATTTGGAAAAAAATCTGATGCTTTAAGCATAATGGGTAATTTAACCTTAATTTCTTGATTTCTGCTCCCCGGTAAAATGGCTAAAATAGGTTGGTGAGACAAGTTGTTTTTTGCTAAAAATTCAGATTTGGATAAAGCAGTGTGTCTAAAATTATTAATGGCATCAACTAAAGGGTGTCCTACATAGTGCACATCAACCCCAAACTTTTTATAAAACTCTTTTTCAAAAGGTAAAATGCAGTACATTTGATCAACCACCCGTTTAATTTTGTGAACCCTGTTTTGCTTCCACGCCCAAATTTGTGGTGAAATATAATAATGTACTTTTATTCCTTTTTGGTGAGCAAATTCGGCAATTCTTAAATTAAAACCAGGATAATCAACTAAAATTAAAACATCAGGATTAAAGTCAAGTATGTCTTGCTTACAAAATTTAATATTTTTAGCTATGGTTCTCAAATTTAACACCACCTCAATAAATCCCATAAAAGCTAAATCTTTAATGTGTTTTACCAACCCACCTGCCACATTTTGCATTTGATCGCCTCCCCAATACCTAAATTCAGCCTTATCATCTTTATTAATGATAGCTTTCATCAAGTTTGATGCGTGTAAATCTCCTGATGCTTCTCCGGCAATAATATAATACTTCAATGCAATGTTTTTTATATTAAACTCACAAATTTACAATTATTTATGTGTAAAAGCAGCGTTACTTAGGGGTAGTTTTAACAATAAAGTGTGGATACTCTTTTATTTTAGCATCAAAATTGTATAGTAATGCGTATTAACTTTGGTAAATTATAATTTAAGCTTAATGAAAAATTACATTTTAATTCTGTTTTTACTATTTGGGTTTCAATCTTTTTCTCAAGACAAAAAAATTGATAAACTAGAGGTGTTTTATGATCAAGGACATTATTCTAAAGTGTATAGAAAAGCAAATGTTTTGTTAGCTAATCCAGATTACGATTATAGTGCTTTACCAAAATATTATAAATCGTTAGCCATTTTTAGACTTGCCAATAACACTGTTTGGTTAAAGCGTCATAAAACCGAAATTGATGACGCCATAGGTTTGTATAGGTTGTTTTTAGAACACTCAAATGCGGAGGATTATATAAAAGCTCATTATATAGAAATAGGAGAGTTAAAGGTTTATTTACAATCTTTAGAACAAAAAACAAAAGAGTGGGGCTATTCTGAGCAATCAAAAAAAATTCATAATTTTATTAATGTTGAGCTTAAAAAGGTTAAAGGATATGTTAGACCTTCTGAACCAGAAGTAAATCATCATCCAAAAAATGAAGCTGAAAAAGATGTGAATAAAAATCAACCAAAAAATTTAAGGGAAAAAATTGTGGCTTATGCTAAACAATTTATTGGTGTAAAATATGTGTGGGCAGGTTGCTCACCTAATGGTTTTGATTGTTCTGGGTTTACATCTTATGTGTTAAAACATTTTAATATTGTGGTTAGCCGAACAGCAAGTGGTCAACTAGAAGGAGCTACTAAAATTAAAATTTCTAATGCTTTTATGGCAGATTTGGTGTTTTTTGGACACAGTGGGAAAATTACCCATGTAGGTTTATTGGTGTCAAAAAAAGGTGAGGATTTAACCATGATTCACGCCTCAACTAGTAAAGGCGTAATTATAACTAACATTGAAAAATCTACCTACTGGAAACCTAAATTAAAAGGAGTAGCTAGGGTAGTGTAGTTGT
>CAYQRJ010000080.1:0-5628 GCA_964419855.1 uncultured Crocinitomix sp. | reverse complement strand
ATGTAAAATCAGAAAAAGAGGCTTATAACTTGATAGATAAGTTAGAATCTGCTACTTAATAATAAAATCGTTAACAATTTTAATATAAGTATTATAACCTAAAACTGTAGGAATCTCAGAATGTCCAGACCCTTCAACCTTGTGAGCTTCTTTGTACGGTCCATTATAATTATTATAAATGATTTCACCATTTTCTATGGCCACATAATCGTCATCAATGCCATGAAACCATAATAATGGGGCGGAAACACTTTTAATCATTTCAGCATTTTCAAATTGTAAAGAGGTTACAAATTTAGAATCAACATTAATTAAGGTTGATGACTGTGTTAAGTATTCTACAGATGCCAATGGCGATTCAATGATTAATTTTGAAGGTTTAAAATTAGTATTATAAGCCGCATGATAAATAGCAGGGATAGCCCCCAAACTATAACCGTAAAAAAATGTTTTACTAGGTTGAGCCCCTTTATTTTTAAGCCAATTAATACATACTTCTACATCTTCATTCAACCCTATCTCAGTTGATTTTCCTTCAGACATTCCATAACCTCTGTAATCCATCATTAAAATCCCAAAATTATTTTTGCCTCCAATATTGGCTAATAATTTAGCTCTACTCCAATAGTTGTCCATGTGTTTAGATTGCCCATGGGCATATAAAATGATAGAATCAGTTGAAATTAAATTGGTGTCACCAATATATAAAGCGTAAATGGTATAAGTTTCGTTGGTTTCTGAACTATAAGAAGGCAAAGTAAATAAATGTACTAAGGAGTCCGGTATATTATAAGTGTCAGGGACGTCAATTTCGCCTTTATAATTTTCCAATTCGTATTTATCTAACTTTTCACTCGGAAAAGCCAGTCCATCTAAATTGGCTTTTTTACAACTTGCTATTAAAATAACAGCCATTAATATGTATAATATATTTTTCATTTGTTTTATTCTTAAAATAAATATCTAAAACCTAAATAAATGCCAGTAGCACCGTGTTTACCAAAAACACTTACCCAAGGCACAAAGCTTGGTGGGTTTAATTGGTTTAACCCTAAAAACTTAAACTCTGTAACCAACTGAAAATGTTGATTTTTTCCTTTTAAAACATGACCAATTTGAGGGTTATATAACCACCTTTGTTTTTGTGGTTGGTTTAAAGCCATTGTTTTAGATAATTCAAATAGATTGTTAAATCCTGCATAAAAGTAATTGTTTTTTCTACCGTAATTCCAATAGGCGTTCAAATCTAACTGAGGCCATAACTTAAAAACGCCCTCATTAAAACTTTGAACATAATTTAAACTTGGGCTAACAGACAAATTAGGTACAAATCCATTTTGATTTAAAAATTTATACGTTACACCAGCATCTAGTTGTAAGTCTCCAAACAGCAAAGCAGTAGTATGTAAACCACCATGAATGGTTAGGTTAGAATCTAAACCATATCCAACCTCAATAGCACTTAAAGGTACAGGAATAGGTTTTCCACCAAAATCAATTAAAGGACCACCTAAATTACCCCCAACAGCCAATTGTTTTTTCTTTAATGGTTCAACAAATCTACTTGGGGCGCAAGCAGATAAAAATAGTATGCCTAAAAGGCTAACAATAGCTATTGATTTCATTTTAAAAATTTTAGTTCAAAGATAAGAATTTTTATTCATTATGCAAGCATAACAAAAATCTATTCTTCTTCATTTTTTGATAGCTCTGGAAACTCAACCTTTAATTCAACACCATTTTTTGTGTTATGGTACTTGAATTGACCATTTAATTTTTCAGTAAAAGCATCAATAATAGTCATACCTAAAGAATCTTGAGCCTTTTCCATAAAATTATCAGGTAATAACTTACCGTTGTTAGATACTTTTAATATAAGAGTGTCATTATGTTTTAGTAATTCAATTTTAATGATTCCACCTTTATTTTCATCAAAAGCATGTTTAATTGAATTAGAAATAAATTCATTAATAATTAACCCAACCGAAATGGCTTGAGATGAGGTTAAGGTGATGTCCTCAATATGAGAATCTAACAAAATATTTTTTCGGATGGTTTTTTTAACAAGTCTATTAAATCTGATAAATAATTTTTAGCTTTAACAATAATAAAATTAGAGTTTTTATATAGTTTTTCGTGTAACAACCCCATAGCTTGAACTCTATTAATGCTGTTTTCAAATGCTTCTTTTGCTTTAGGGGTATCAACCGATCTAGCCTGAAGGTGTAGTAAACTCGAAATAATTTGTAGGTTATTTTTAACCCTATGGTGTATCTCTTTAATTAATGTATTACGTTCTTTTAATAGTTTTTCAAGTTTTAAATTCTTTTCGTTTAATTGATGGGTTCTCTCTTCAATTTTTGCCTCTAAATTAATTTGCAAATCTTTAATTTGAGCTGTTAATAAATTAAATTTCTCGCTTAAAGTTTTGGTTTCTGTACTTCCTAAAATGTTAATCTCTTTTAGTTGTGATTTATTAGTCATTTCATTAACCTTTTCGGTTAAAACTTCTAAAGGTCTTGTTACTTTTTTGGTAATAAAATAAACTAAAAAAATCAGTATCATTAAGCTTAATAATATATTAATTAAAAATGATTTTGTTTCCTTTTTTAATAATTCATCTTGCAAACTATCATCCGACACAATTTGTAAAATATAGCCTTTATAATATTCTGCTTCTCTCATTTCAATATACACAAAATCAGTATAAACGGTTTCTGATTGTTGAGTAATAACGGTGGTGTCTTTTTTATTGATTAAACATTCAAAAGCTATTTCTTTTAATTCGTTGGCTATTTTAGCACTTTTACTTTTTGGTATTAAAGCTTCTGTACCCCCAAATAAATCAATACTTTTAATGTTTTGATACCTGCCAGCAAGTCCTATTAATTTTTCATCTAAATCATTAATCAAACTATCTATCATAGGCGATTTTATACCCACTTCTAAAATTAGTCTTTCATTTATTGGTTGATAAGCGTATTTTTTTGGTGTATTAGTAATATTTTCATTGGCTACGCGCTCAATAGATAACACATTTTTAGCCCAAACTTCTTTTAAAAATTGTTTGTACGAATCTCCAAAATCATAAAAGTTAAGTCCTAAGTCTTTTTTAAATGTTGTATTTATTACAATTCCATTTGTGTCTATTACATATAAATCTTCCTGAGCCTTATTCAAGTTATAAACCTCTCTTAAAGAATCTAAATCAACATCCGAAAAATTGACATTCAAATTAATTAATTGTTTATAAACCTCCCTTATTCTTTGCTCTAATCGAGATTCAATTAACTTTAAAGACAAGTCATAATTATCAATAAATTGTTTTACACCTGATTTAATGTTTTCTTTTTTTTCTTTTTCTCGTTTAATTAATTGAGATACAGAGCTGGAGTAATTCAAATACGAATTAAGCACAGCAATTACTAAAATTACTGGTATAATTAATACCAATAATTGCGTTTTAATTGATAATTTTTGAAGCTGCTTTTTCATATTACACTACTAATATACAAAAAATATCGACAAATCAACTTAAAATATTGATAAAAGGTAAATAAACTTGACAACCTGTTAGGTTTTTCATTTTTTATATCTTTGCAAAAAAAAGTTAATGGTAGCCATTATACATCCTAAAAATCCTGACAAAAGAAAAATAAAACAAATTGTTGATGTTTTAAACAAAGGAGGTATTATTATTTATCCTACAGATACAGTTTACGCATTAGGGTGCAGTTTACAAAAAAAAAGAGCTATTGAAAAGCTGGCACAACTCAAAGGTTTAAAATTAAAAAAAGCCAACTTTTCAATCATTTTTAACGACCTTAGCCATTTAGCAGAATACACCAAACCTATTGATAGGTCAACCTATAAAATTTTAAATAAAAATTTACCAGGTCCATTTACATTTATCTTAAAAGCCTCTAACCAAATCCCTAAATTGTTTGACACCAATAAAAAAACAGTGGGAATTAGAATACCAGATAACAGCATTGTAAAAGCCATTGTACAAGAATTACAACATCCATTAGTTACTACCTCATTACATAGTGATGATGATATTTTGGAATACTGCACCGACCCCTATTTAATTCAAGAGGAATGGATAAACAAAGTGGATGCCATTATTGATGGTGGATATGGTAAAAATGAAGCCTCTACTGTTGTTGATTTGTCTGATGGAGAGGTTGAAATATTACGACAAGGAATAGGAATTTTACAAGAATAAATTATGGATGAAAAATTAAGTCTGTTGGCAGATTTGGTTAAACTAGCCAATGCCGATAATGATTTTAAAGAAGAAGAACAGCAATTTATTTATGCCATTGCTATGCAAATGGGGGTAAGTCCACAAGATTATACCCGCATTTTTAATGAAAATATCAATTATTCACCACCTCAATTAGAAGTTGATAGAATACTACAATTTCAGCGTTTAATATTAGTAATGAGTGTTGATGGCAACGCTAGCCCAAAAGAAAAACAATTAGTAAAGCAATTAGGGCTAAAAATGGGACTTAATCAGATGGCAGTAAATACAGTTTTAAACGAAATGCACAATTATAAAAACAATATGATACCCCCAAATAGATTAATAGAAATTTTTAAGCAATATCATAATTAAATATTTTTAGGCTGTTAACCGTGCTTTACACTAAAGTTTGTTGTTAACTAGCCAAGTTTCATTCCTACCAAAATGCGCTCTTCCGAAAGTTGTCGGAATCGCAATTTTAGTAGCCATTCAACTAATGCCAACTTAACAACAAAGCTACCGTTTCAATCACTAACAGAATTAATTATTAAAAATTAACATCATTAAAACCATTAAAACACATATTGTAAAACACATTTATCCAAAAACAAGGCTCAACGATTATTGTTTAAAGATTAATCTTTTGCCTAGTAAATCTGGCATAAAAAAAAGTATAAAAAAAGGCGAAATTTTACTTAACAATTCAAAAGTAGAAGGAGGCAGACATCTTAAAGAAAATGATGTAATTACATTGGTTGATTTAGAACTTACTCCACCCAAACCTTACCCCTTAAAATTAAATGTTATTTTTGAAGACGAATACCTTGCTGTTATTGAAAAACCAGCAGGCATTTCGGTTAGTGGTAATTACTTTAAAACCATTCAAAATGCTTTAGGTTTTAATATCAAAAAATCAACTCAAATTGATGCCTTACCTTGGGCTTTACCAGTACATAGGTTAGACCACCCAACACAAGGATTATTAATTATTGCCAAAACCAAAACCGCAAGGATAAAACTGGGACAAGCATTTGAAAATAAAGCCATTCAAAAAACATATCAAGCCGTTGTAATTGGCAAACCCAAGCCACAAGGTGTTATTGATTTTGAAATAGACCAAAAACCATCTGTTACAGAGTTTAAAACCATAAAGACTATTCAATCTTTAAAAAATCAATATTTATCATTGGTCAAATTCTATCCAAAAACAGGCAGAACACATCAAATCAGAATACACTGCTCCAAAAGTGGTTTCCCCATTTTAGGCGATAAATTATATGGTAAAGAGGGGTTGATTTTAAAACATAAAGGATTATTTTTATGTGCTACGGAGTTACAATTTACACACCCTATCACCAATCAACCATTAAGTTTTA
>CAYQRJ010000079.1:0-10169 GCA_964419855.1 uncultured Crocinitomix sp. | reverse complement strand
TTTTTTGCAACCCTTCAATTAATTTTAACGTCTATTAACTGGTTTCTCAAAAACCTAGCTAATGAAAAAATTTATTCAACAGACTTATAGTACTTTTTATCAAAAGCAAACCTCATCTTTTAAAGATAAAGTATTTGCTGTAATTATTTTGTTTGTTATTATGATTTTTTCGGTTTTTGCCTTAGCTCAAGCTCTGTAAAAATCATTTTTTTAGTTGATTTCAATCATATTTACTGAGGTCTTATTTCCTGTTAAATGAGCTTATCTTTGCAAAAAAAACAGTTATGAAAATTTTAGACTCAGCAAAAGAAGCTGTAAAAATTATAAAATCAAATGACAGAGTTTTTATACACTCAGCTGCAGCTACACCTACAGTTTTAGTAGAGGCTATGTCTGCCAGACATAATGAATTAAAGAATGTTGAAATCGTTTCTATTCACACAGAAGGTCCCGTACCTTATGCCAAAGAAGAATATGCGGATAGTTTTACCATTAATTCTTTTTTTGTTGGTAAAAACATTCGTCCTTATATTCAGTCTGGTAGAGCCAATTATATACCTATTTTTTTAGCTGAGATTCCTAACTTATTTAAAAGCGGAAAAATGCCTTTAGATGTTGCTTTAATTACTGTATCACCTCCCAATAAAAAAGGGTATTGTTCTTTAGGTTGTTCGGTTGATGTGTCTAACTCAGCAATGGACAATGCTAAACATGTAATCGCTCAAATCAATCCAAACATGCCTTTTGTACACGGAAATGGAATTATTTCTGTAGATAAAATAGATACCGCCATTTATGTTAATACACCTTTATTTGAATTAAAACCTCATCCAACAACCGAAACAGAAAAAGCCATTGGAAGACATGTAGCTGAATTGGTTGAAGACGGTGCTACATTACAAATGGGAATTGGCGGAATTCCTGATGCTGCTTTAAAGTTTTTAAACAATCATAAAGATTTAGGTGTTCATACAGAAATGATGTCAGACGGCCTAGTGGATTTAGTTGAAAAAGGTGTAATTAACGGAATGAAAAAGAAAACAGAATTTGGGAAAATTGTTGCTGGGTTTGCTTACGGCACTCGTAAAATATACGATTTTATTGATGAAAATCCCATTGTTAATATGATGGATGTTGGATACACCAACGACACTAAAATTATACGACAAAACCCTAAAGTAACTGCCATAAATAGTGCCATTGAAATTGATGTTTTTGGTCAAGTTTGTGCTGATTCTATTGGTCCACGTCATTTTTCAGGTATTGGCGGACAAATGGATTTTATTAGAGGCGCAACATTATCTGAAGGAGGTAAAGCCATAATTGCCCTACCCTCTCAAACGCACAAAGGCATTCCAAGAATAGTTTCTACTCTAAAAAAAGGTGCACCTGTAGTAACAACCAGAGCTCATGTTCAACACATCATTACCGAATATGGTAAAGTCAATTTATATGGTAAAAACTTGAAAGAACGTGCTAAAATGATGATTGGTTTAGCTCACCCTGACGACAGAGAAAACTTAGTAAAAGAAGTGTATGAAATTTATAATATTTTGCTTTAGGTATTTTATTTAATAAAATATTATCTTTGAATTTTAATAAACCAATTTAATATGCAGGCTTTTTTTAAAGAATTATTAAACAGCATCAGTTTTGTGTTTAAAAAACACTTATACCTCTATTTTATTCCTGCCATAATGATTTCATTTTTTTTCTATTGGTCGGTTAAAGGGGGCGGTAGCGTTGCGGGTTGGTTAAGTTTTATGGAAAATTGGTGGGGCATTGGTTGGTTAATTAAAACTTTAGAAACTATCATTTCTGCCATATCGTTTACGCTTTTTGAGTTTTTTATATTGGTTTTATTAACCCCAATCAATTCAATGTTGGCAGAAAAAATGAAAGAAGAAATTACAGGAGAAGCAGCAAAGTTTAGTGTTGCACAGTTGATAAGAAGTTTAGGACGCTCAATTAAAATTTTTATCACAGCTTTTAGTGTTGAAATGATTTTACTATTAATTATTTGGGTATTTTCTTTTTTTATAGGAGATTGGTTCAGCAATATTGTTGGCTTTATGGTTTCATCTTATTTTATAGGTTTTTCTTTTTTTGATTTTCCTTTAGACCTTGATTTAAAATCGTCTAAAGAAAGTTGGCAATGGGGAAAAAAGAATAAATGGTTAGTATTATTAGCTGGTTTAATTTTTAGCGTTAGCATCTATATCCCCGAACAAACTGGTTTAATCTTTTTATATGTTTTTGCCATTAGTATTGTTCCTCACTTACTAACATTAACAACCACATCTATCTATTTTAAAAAAACAAACAATAAATCCCTTTAAAAACTAGGGGTAAACGCCCCTTTTTAATGTTAAACGTTAAAAAAACATAATTTAATTGCGTTTTTATTTGGTTTATCGAAATATGTTATATATATTTGTCTTAGTTTTTTCATGGAAACTATAGGTTTTTGAGATGAAATGTCGATTGAAAACGATCAATCGGCATTTTTTTATACCATAAAACCAATGTCAAAAAATTAAAATTACTATATTCGTTCTATGGAATTATTCAATAAAGAATTAAGCTGGTTATCTTTTAATGAACGTGTACTTCAAGAATCTTTAGATACCTCAAACCCATTAATTGAACGCATTCGTTTTTTAGGTATTTATTCTAACAATTTAGATGAATTTTTTAGAGTAAAAGTAGCCAACATCAAACGCTTAATTGAAATTAACAAAACAAAAATTTCTGGATTTAATGGTACACCAAAACAATTGTTAAAAGAAATTGAAAAAATGGTGTTAAAGCAACAACAAACATTTGAATTGTCTTATCAAAAAATATTAAGTGAGTTAAAAGAAAAACACATCTATCAAGCCACAGAAAAGCATTTAAAAGGCAACGAAATTGAATTTGTTAAAACTTTTTTTCAAGAAAAAATTCGTCCGCAAATTGTTCCTTTAATG
This sequence comes from uncultured Crocinitomix sp., assembly GCA_964419855.1. Taxonomy (GTDB): domain Bacteria; phylum Bacteroidota; class Bacteroidia; order Flavobacteriales_D; family Crocinitomicaceae; genus Putridiphycobacter. The sequence continues at coordinate 7,200 of CAYQRJ010000079.1, read as the reverse complement.
TTGTCTGACAAGTTAGAATTTCCTCAACTAAATGATGACGCCATTTATTTAGCCATTAAAATGACCGATTATGAAAAAACAAAAATTAGATATGCCTTAATTGAAATTCCAAAATCTATAAATAGATTTATTGTTTTACCTCACGAGCCCAAAGCACTCAAAAAAGTTATTTTATTAGATGATATTATTCGCTACAACTTAAAAGATATTTTTTACATTTTTAATTTTGACAATATTGAAGCTTTTACTTTTAAAATTACCCGAGATGCCGAACTGGATTTTGACATGGATATATCTAAAAGTTTTTATCAAAAAATGAAAAAAAGTGTAGCCCAACGTAAAGAAGGCGCCCCTGTAAGAATGGTTTATGATGCTTCTATGCCTATTGATTTGTTAACTTATTTAATTAAAAATCTAAAATTAACAGCAGGTGAAAACATTATACCAGGTGGACGTTATCATAACTTTAAAGATTTTATGAGTTTCCCAGATTTTGGTGACAAATCTTTAATCTATAAACCCATTAAACCTGTTAAACATTTTGATTTAAAAAATGAAAACCAATCTGTAATTAAAACTATTTTAGAAAAAGATATCCTACTTAATTATCCTTTTCAACAATTTAAACATTTAGTCAACTTATTACAAGAAGCTGCCATTGACCCAAAAGTCATTAGCATTAAAATTAACTTGTATAGAGTGGCATCCAATTCTCAAATTATTAATGCTTTAATTAACGCCTCAAAAAATGGTAAAAAAGTATCGGTAATTATAGAACTACTAGCACGTTTTGATGAAGAAAATAATTTAAAATGGGCAAAACATCTTGAAGATAATGGAGTTTTGGTTATGTTTGGAGTAAAAAACCTAAAGGTTCATTCTAAACTGATATTAATTAAACGTAAATCTGGAAATTCTACCAAATCTATTGCTCATATAGGAACAGGAAATTTTCACGAAAAAACCGCAAATATTTACACTGATTTTTCTTTACTAACCTCTAACGATAGTTTAACCAAAGAGGTAGATAAAGTGTTTAAAATATTTAAAAATAACTTTGACCGCAGTTTATTTAGAGATTTAATTGTATCACCTTTTAACTCTAGACGAAAAATAGTAACACTTATTGATAAGGAAATTAAAAATGCTAATAATGATGAAGAGGCTTACATTTTAATTAAACTAAATAATTTAGTAGATACTAAACTCATTAAAAAACTTTATGAGGCCTCCAATGCTGGCGTAAAAATTAAATGTATTATTAGAGGAATGTGTGCCTTAGTACCAGGAGTTGAAGGTCAATCTGAAAACATTGAAGTGAGAAGTATTGTTGGGCGTTTTTTAGAACACACCCGTTTGTTTATTTTTGCAAATGCAGGAGATGAACAATATTATATTTCATCTGCCGATTGGATGACAAGAAATATTGAAAGACGTATTGAAGTAGCTACCCCTATTTTTGATGAATCAATTCAAAAAGACATTAAACACTTATTTGATTTACAATGGAAAGACAATGTAAAAGCTAGGGTTATTGACCAACATCAAAAAAATAAATATTATAAAGATGACAATCCACCTTGTAACTCTCAAATAGAGATTTATAACTATTTTAAAAACAAACTTAAAGCTAAATGAAATTTGGAGCAATAGATATTGGAACTAATGCCGCACGTTTATTAATAGGTGAGGTCTTAAAAAATGAAGAAGGTTATTCTTTTATCAAAAAAATATCCTACACCCGTGTACCTCTAAGGTTAGGTATGGATGTGTTTGAAAAAGGAAAAATAACATCAAAAAAGAAAACCGAATTTATTAAAACCATAAAGGCATTTAAACTTATTTGTGAGGTATTTGATGTTGAAGATTTACGTGCTTGTGCCACATCTGCCATGCGTGAAGCTGAAAATGGACTAGAAGTACAAAAAGAAATATTAAAAACTACAGGAGTTAACATTGAAATTATTGACGGAGCAGAAGAAGCTAACCTTATTTTTTCAACCTTCTTTTTGTTAGATTTTGAACAAGACAAACCTTTTGTAGTAATTGATGTGGGTGGAGGTAGTACTGAAATATCAATTTTTATTAATGGGAAAATTGTGAGTGCTAAATCTTTTAAAATTGGGACTATTAGATTGTTACAAAATAAAGTAAAAAATAATGTTTGGGATAAAATAAACGAGTGGTTAGACGATAACATTGAAAAAAAATCTAAATACCAAGTGTTTGGAACAGGTGGAAACATTAACAAAATTCACAAACTATTTGGTAAACAATTTATGAAACCATTATACCTTGATGAGTTAGATGATTTACTTAAAAGTATTGAACCTTTATCTATCAAACAACGTATTAAAAGATTTAATTTAAAACAAGACCGTGCAGATGTTATTGTGCCTGCCTTAAAAATATACACCCACTGTTTAAATCATTTGAATGCTTACAAAATTTACGCTCCAAAAATTGGTTTGTCAGATGGTATTATTTATGATTTATATAAAAAAAATGGGGGTAAGTAGAATTTACTTCCCTTTTGCTTTTACAATAATGGCAACAGTATAAAACATAATTTTAAAATCAAGGGCTAAAGACATATTTCGGATGTAAAGCAAATCATATTTCATGCGTTGCACCATTTCATCTACATTTTCGGCGTACCCATATTTAACTTGACCCCAAGATGTAATGCCTGGTCTTACTTTATGTAAATATAAATATTGTGGGTCTTTATCTGATATTTTATCAATATAAAACTGACGTTCGGGACGTGGACCAACAATAGACATATCTCCTTTTAAAACATTCCAAAATTGCGGAAACTCATCTAACCTTGTTTTACGTAAAAACTTACCCAAAGGGGTTATTCTATTGTCATGAGAACTTGATAATTGAGGTCCATTTTTTTCAGCACCTACATACATAGTTCTAAATTTAATAATGTTAAACGGCTTACCATTAATACCTATTCTTTCTTGCTTAAAAAATATTGGTCCTTTTGAGGATAATTTAACTAAAACAGCTAAAATTATAAAAACTGGCAATAACACAATTAAAGCAAAAATAGAGGCCATCACATCAAACAACCGTTTAGTTGAATGTTGCCAATCTGGCATTGAATCTTGATTAATTTGAATTAGTAACGCCCCAAAAATAGAATTCATTTTAACTTGACCTGCCAAAATATCAAAATTATCAGGTACAATATTAATAATTAAGTCAAAAGCACTTAAATTGGTAATTATATCTTGTAATTTTTCGTGGTCGCTACTTTCTAATGCTATAATAACTTCTTCTATTTTATTGTTTTTAACAATTTGATGAATGTCAGAAATATGACCCAAAAATTTGGTTTTTTGTTTGAGTTTAAAATCATTGCCGTTGATATTGGCAAACCCAACAATTTTATGTCCTGAATTTTGTTTTAACTTTTGTAGCTCATCTACAATTTCAACCGCTTTTTCGCTACCACCAATAATAAGTGTATTAAATCCAAACAAACCTTTATGAATTTTTTTAACTTGAAAAGTGACCAAAATTAACCTTGGAACAAGGGTAACAATAAAATGCGTCCCTAACAACATAAACAACATTTTATAATAATCTTTATAGGAGGTAATGTTTTCTATATCATCAAGCAACAACACTAAAAAAATAACAAGCGAACCAAAAAGTGAGGCAATTAGCGTGTTAAAAATAGTTTTTAATCTGTAATTTCTTAATACATTTCTGTAAGTCCCTTGAATAAAATAAAAAGTCATCCAAAAAACAGTTACAAACAACAATCCTTTGTAATAGTTTAAATCAAAAACTACTTCTGTTTTTTCAATATAAACATCTCTGTAATAAAAAAACAAGGTCCAAACAGCCATTAAAGAAATGATGTCTATAATAATGTGTAATATGGTTTGTTTACGCTTATTCAAAATATAAAATTTTGATATTGTCTAAATAAACATCTCCTGTTGTTTTTCCCTCATCTATGTTAACCGTAAAATAGTAATTAAATGAAGATGCAGGACTAGATAAGTTTGTTATTTGAGTTCCAATATCAATATACATTTTTTTCCATTTCATTGTTGATTCCTCCTGCGGTGCAACTTGTAAATAAAGATCTAAAATAGCAGAATTAGTCATCATCCCTTGTGCAAAAGAATTTGAATTCATATAATCCAACTCCATTATAACTTGTCCCTTTGGCAAACTCATGGCAATATCGGTAAATACTTGTGCTATGGTATCAATATTAGAAACTTTTATATGTCCACAATTACTACCATATTTTACAATATTAGGATAATCATTAATGGTTAAAATATGAATTTGAGTGGTATCTACGTTAGGGTCATTTTGTAGAATAATTCCAGTATCTTCAAAGTCTTCTTTCCCAACAAAAGAAACTCCTGATTTATACGTGAAAATTGGATTATAAGTAACAGTTTCTTTTTTTATTAAGGTGATTTTATCTGTAATTTTATTATAAAAAGGATATTGATAAATAGGGTGTGCTTGGTCATAAAATCCATCTTTTTTTACACCTGCAAAAAATATAAATTCATGCTCTCCTTCAGCCAAAATTGGAATTTCAAGAGGCAGTTCAAACAGTCCTAAACTTTTATTATCCATATACACCCATAAATGGGTAATAGCATGAGTATTTTCACCTTCCGTTACCGCATTGGTTGTTAATGATACAGAATCAATTTTTAACCATGATGCCGTAGAGTCTTTTTTACAAGCTGATAATCCAACGCTTAAAACCAAAAGTAAGACGTAAAGTTTTTTCATACTACAAATAACGTAATAATATTGTGTTTAGTGTGTATTGAGTATCTTTTTTTTTGACTACTTATCAATCATTAAAACTAATAAAAACTCTAACAATCTAACATCTATAAAAATGACATTTATCAATTCATAATCCTAAAAAAATCATTACCTTTGACAATAATACACCTCATTAATTCGTTTTATGACAATGATTAGAATAGTTTTATTAAGTGTTTGCGTTATTGCTTTTAATTTTAGCTTTTCTCAATCTCCTTATTCGCAAAAAGGAAATATTGAGTTGGGGTTAAGAACAACATCAAGTATTTTTGGGCATGACCCTATTCCTGGTTTAGGTACTGGCGGACAAGTTAGAGCACAATTGTTAGATTATTTAAACACCGAATGGTATGCAGATTGGATAACCATTGATTTAGCAAGTGTAGGAACAAGACAAAATGCTCACATTGGTTGGTCGGTGTTGTTTTACCCCAAAAAGTTAAACCGATTTGTACCTTATGTTATTGCTGGTCATTGTTTTGATTATGCTAAAGTAACTCCTTTAAGTACTCCTTATTTAGATAGGTCGGGTGATGAAGTTAAACGTTGGAGCTCTGCGGTTCAAATGGGATTAGGTAGCCATTTTTATTTAACTGAACGATTTAACCTTACCATTTCTGCTCAATATATGTTGCATTTAGGTAAACATTTAGAATATGAAATAATTGACCAACCTGACGGTACAAAATATTTACAAACCAATCAAGATGCTCATGCTGACGCTCGTTTTGAAGGTCATTTATTAACCACATTTAGTTTAAGTTATAGAATTGGTGATTTTTGGTAAAAAATTTAATTATGAAAAAGTTTTTAGTTATTTCTTTAGTATTTATTTCATTTAACAGTTTTAGTCAAGAGTTTGAAACTAAGGATTGGAGAATAAATACCGCTCTTGGTTTTTCAATTGGTTATTTAACCGAACAAACTCGTTCAACAAACATTCATGGTTTTTTAGGTGTACTTTTTAAAGATAAAATAGAGTTGCGTGGCGATAGTTTTTACTTTTTAGGCAACCAAGGTCACCGACCCCGATTTTCAAAAAATCATCAAATTATGGCAGGGGCTTTTTATCATTTTTTAGACAAGAAATTTCAACCTTATATTGGTATTCAACCTGGTATTGCTATTTCTCAATCTTCAGAGTTTGGAACGTTAAATACTTCTACGGGTAACATAGAGTATCAAACCACCGTTAACCCCATTTTTTCTACTGCTGGTGGATTTACTTTATATGCTCAAAAATGGTTTTTAATGTTTGTGGAGGTACGCCAAAATTTTGGAAAACATAAATCTAACACTTACCCTGTTTTTTTAGATGAATTCAGATTTTCATTTGGATTTGGTTTCACCCTTTAATCATTAATAACAACCTTTTACTATTTTTAACGTTTAGTTATTACTTTATAGTTTAACTTTGCTAAAATGAAACCGTTATTATTAAGTATTATATTAATTTTTAGCCTAAACACTTTTGCTACACATATTATTGGTGGCGAAATGTATTACGATTGTTTAGGTGGAAATCAATACAGAATAACGGTTAAGCTTTATAGAGATTGTTTTAGTTCAGGAGCGGCTTATGACGACCCATTAAACATTACTGTTTTTGATGGAAATAATCAAAATATAGATCATTTTACTATTCCTTTTCCAGGTAGTCAGGAATTAAGCTTAGATTTTAATGGCAATCCTTGTGTTACACCACCTTCCAACTTATGTGTAGAAGAAGCTATTTATGAAAAAGTGGTAACACTCCCCCCTTCATCAAATGGTTATACATTGGCTTATCAAAGATGTTGCAGAAGACCAGATATTACAAACTTAAACGACCCCGGTAATCAAGGATTAACTTTATCTATACAAATACCTGCTGATGGGGTTGCCACCTGCAACAGCTCACCACGTTTTAACAATTTACCTCCTTTATATTTATGTTCAGGAGAACAATTAGTATTTGACCATTCAGCAAGTGAACCTGACGGAGATGAAATTGTTTATGAATTATGTGCGCCATATCAAGGTGCATCATCTTCTCAACCTCAACCCACTATTGTACCCGACCCTCCTTTTGACAACATAGTTTGGGCAAGTGGCATCACCACTACCGACCCCTTTGGGAATGGAAACATTTCTCTTGACGCCAATACTGGTTTATTAATAATTACACCAAGCACTTTAGGTTTATATATTGTGGGTGTTTGTGCAAAAGAATACCGCAATGGGGTTTTAATCAGCACAACCACAAGAGATTTTATGTTTAGCGTCTTTAATTGTCAATATGAATTAACAGCCAATATTGTTCCTCAAACTCAACTCGCAAATTTTGTAGATTATTGTCAAGGAACAACCATACATTTTGAAAATAACAGTTATGGT
>CAYQRJ010000078.1:0-10196 GCA_964419855.1 uncultured Crocinitomix sp. | reverse complement strand
GATTTACTGCAGATTAATTGAGTAATAACAATATAGCGGTGAATTTTGCGGGTTAGGATAAACTTCTCGTCCGAGAATATAAAAATGATGATTCACAAAAAAAACCTTAACATTTATTATGTTAAGGTTTTATTAGTGGGTAATACCAATTACGATTTCAATATAGTCCAAACGTCACTCTGTTCGTTTCGACTATTTTCAATCTGTATCGGCATTAACCATTCTAAATCATAAAATAGTTTTGGACTATTTTATGATAAGAATTGGTAAAATGAGGGACTCCCTTCAACTTCACTTTGTTACGTTCAGGATAAACTTCTCGTCTTAGAATAAAAAAATGACTGACAAAAAAAACCTTAACATTTATTATGTTAAGGTTTTATTAGTGGGTAATGAGGGACTCGAACCCCCGACCCTCTCGGTGTAAACGAGATGCTCTGAACCAACTGAGCTAATCACCCTTGTTTTGCAATTCGTTCATTGCGGGTGCAAATATAATAGTTTTTTTTATTGAAGCAATGAAAAAAGTAAAAAAATTAAATTATTTTTTCAAGCAGAAAAAAACTACCAAAAATTAAAATTAAATCGCCTTGTTTATATTGTTGTTGTGCAGCCAGTAACGCTTCTTTTGGATGGTTAAAACTAGTAAAATTAAGTTGGTTTTCAGCAGCTAATTTATTTAATTGTTTTAAAGGTAAACTCCTTTTAGAATTAAACGTTGTAAAATAATAGTTTGCTTTTTTTGGAAAGTAGGTCATTATAACCGCTACATTTTTATCAGATGAAGTGGCATATATGCAGTGTAGTTGATTAAAATTCATCAGTTCAATCTCCTTAAATAAATTTTTAACCCCATCTTCATTATGAGAGGCATCAACTATTATTTTTGGGTGGTCACTTATTTGATCTAATCTGCCTTTAAAATTAGTATTAGATTTAACTCTTGTTAAAGCCAAATTTGTTTTAGCATCATCAAAAAACCAACCTTTTTGCTTTAAAACATTAATGGTTGTTAAAGCCGTAGAACAGTTTTTTTGCTGAAATTGACCTAATAAGTCTGTTTTTATATTTTGTATTTGATTTGAAACAATTAATTGAGCATTTTCTTCTTTAGATTTTGATTCAAATACACAATAAGTTTCTTTATTAAAATCACCAATAACAACAGGTGTATTTTTTTTAATAATTCCTGCTTTTTCGGTGGCAATTTCTTTTAAGGTGTTACCTAAAAATGAGGTGTGGTCTATCCCTATGTTGGTAATGACTGAAACTTCAGGTAAAATTACGTTGGTAGAATCCAACCTGCCTCCTAATCCTGTTTCAATAACTGAAATATCGCATTTGTGTTGATTAAAAAAGTAAAATGCCATGGCAGTGGTTATTTCAAAAAAAGAGGGCTCTAATTCATCAAAAACAGGTTTAAATTGATTGACAAACATCAATACCTCTTCTTTTGATATAAGTTGACCATTAATTTTTATACGCTCTCTAAAATCTTTTATGTGCGGACTAGTAAATAAACCAACTTTATAACCGTTTTCAATTAAAATAGAGGTTAAAATATGAGCTGTTGACCCTTTGCCGTTAGTGCCTGCAATGTGAATCGTTTTTAAATTCTGATGTGGGTTTCCTATTTTTTTTAATAAAGATTTAATGTTATTTAACCCCGGTTTATAAGCTGATTGACCTACTTTTTGATAATTTGCCAACTGATTAAATAAATAATTGATTGCCGATTGGTAATCCATTAATGTTTTTTAAACGTAAATACTTTATAGCCCACGTGTTGAACAGGTGCGCCTAACAATTTGTCATATTGCAAAGTAAAAGCCCATTTTCTGGCTAAAGTTTTAAGTTTTTCGCTACCAGATGTGGAATGAGAAGCGTTGTATTTTGTTCTGACTACATTACCATTTTCATCTACCCATATATCTAGGGCAATTTTACCTTCTTCTTGCGTTTGAGCCGTAATACCTCCAGCATCTATAAGCTTACGCTTTTTATTGGTAGATGAACCATTACCAGGCGTGTTACCTGTTCCATTGCCACCAACCTCATCTCCATTTCCAAACCTTGGCCCACTACCGTTGCCAGAAGTATTGCCACCGTTACCACCAAAAGTAAACGTGTTATCAACAGTTTGTTGTTCAGTTTGTGTATTGGTGTTTGTGGTTTCTTGGTTAGTATTTGAATGACCACTATTAACTACAACTGGAGATTCCTCTTGTGTATCAATTTCTTGAGAAGGAGGTGTAGTGACTTGTGTTACTTCTTGAATGCTCTCAGAATTAGAAGATGAACCACCAACGGGTTGTGAGCCAAATTCAATCTCAACTTCAACAATTTTTTCTTCTAAAGGAGGGTCTGGCACTTCAAACCCTGCTAACAAGAAAAACAACAATAAAATCATCATAAAGATTAGAGAAGCATAAAGTGCTTTTCTATGATCTTCATTTTTTAATGCTTTTAAAAATTTCATTGTAATTCTCCTTTCCTTTTATATTTAGTTTTTATATGACAATACTGGTTTCCAATCTTTTTGTTTTGAAATAGCAATTAAGTCAAAAACAGCTTCATAACTGGCGTTTTTATCACCTGATATTTTTAAGGTTGGGGTTGATTGTTCTGCAATTTTCGCTTCTAAAACCGGAACCACTTCCTCTAAGGTGTAAATTGTAGTTTTATTGGCATCAATAAAATAATTGTTTTGGGCATCAATTCCAACTTCAACTGGCGAATCTTTAGATGACTGGCTACTGTTTTTACTTTGAGGCAAATCTACTGGTAAAGTACTTTTAGCCATTGTGCTCATAATGATAAAAAATATCAACAACAAGAAAACAAGGTCAGTCATAGACGACATTCCATCATCTGTATCTATATTATTATTTCTTTTTAACTTCATTTTTTATCTAATACAATTATTTACCTGGTTGGTTCAATAAATCTAAAAATTCAATAGATGCTCCTTCCATTTCGTGAATCACTTCAGATACTTTTGCTTGTAAATAGTTATAAGCTACTTTAGCAATAATACCTACCACCAAACCAGCAATGGTAGTAATCATTGCCTCCATAATACCACCCGAAATGGTTGGTAATTCAACAGAGGTTTCAAATTTCATAGCATTAAACACTCGTACCATACCAAGTGTTGTTCCTAGGAAACCAATCATTGGGGCAATACCTGATGCAGTTCTTAAAAAATCTAATCTTTTTTCTAGTTTATAGATTTCTTGGTTACCTACATTTTCTATAGACGACATAATGTCTTGTTGAGACTTGCCAATTCTTGAAATACCCTTTGCAACCATTCTAGAAGCTGGATTATCGGTTTGATGACATAAATCAATGGCAGAATCAACTTTGCCTTCAATTAAGTATTCTTTAACCCTTGGCATAAAATCATTGGTGTCTTTTAACGCTTTTTTAATTGATAAAAACCGTTCAACAAAAATATAAACCGACACAATTGACATAGCAAATAATGCTATCATCACAATTAAGTTAGTAATGCTGATTTCACCTGTATTAGAATCTCTACCAATGACTAAATCCCAAACACTAACTTCTTTTGTTGCATCAATAATACCTGTTGCAGTACTATCAGATGCCATTGTAATTCCTTCTTGTAATAATGCTAATGCACTCATATATTAATTAATTTACTATTTATTAACGTTTTAATTTAAGTTTTGTTACATCTATCCCGCAAAGTGTATCTCTACAAAATAGAAAAAAGCTGCTCCACTAATAAAACCAAGCAAAGCCAACCAAGCTATATTTTTTAAATACCAAAAGAATGATATTTTTTCCATTCCCATAGCTACAACACCCGCAGCAGAACCAATAATTAACATTGATCCACCTGTTCCAGCAGAATAAGCAATAAAATGCCAAACGTGGTTATCTACACCATACAAATTAGCATCAAACATACCCATACTGGCAGCAACCAAAGGTACATTATCAATAACTGCCGAACCAACTCCTAACAACATAATAAATATATTGTTATTCATTTGTGCTTGAACACTTGCACCAAATTCAAAAATTAAACCTAAAGATTCAAGTGCGGCAACGGTCATTAAAATTCCTAAAAAGAATAATATAGATGGCATTTCAATTTTTGTTAATGCCCTAAATGTTGGACTATTATGTGCGTGGGCACTTTCCTCTTCATTGGCACTTTCAATTTTTGTTATTGAAAACTGTCTGTGACTAATAATTTCTGCTACCATTGATACAATTCCTAATGATAACATCATTCCTAAATAAGGTGGTAGATGCGTTACTGTTTTAAAAATAGGAACAAATACAATCATTCCTAAACCTAAATATAACATTAATGGTCCTTTAGAATTGGTTTCACCTTCTTCATCTTCTGATTCAAATGTACCTTTAAAAGGTTTCATAAAACTGGCTATTAATGTTGGAATAACCATACATAATAAAGATGGAAGTATTAAGTATTCAATTAATTTTCCGGCAGTTACTTTTTTACCCATCCAAAGCATGGTTGTTGTTACATCACCAATTGGCGACCAAGCACCTCCAGCATTTGCTGCTATAATAATCAATCCAGCATACCAAATTCTATCATTATTGTTTGGTAAAAGTTTACGTAAAATGGTTATTAAAACAATGGTTGCCGTTAAGTTATCAATAATAGCTGATAAAATAAACCCTAAAATAGTAACAATCCAAAGTAACGTTCTTCTGTTTTTAGTTTTTATAAAGTTTTTAATTGTTGAAAAACCATCAAAGTGGTCAATAATTTCAACAATGGTCATGGCGCCAATTAAAAAGATAAGAATTTCAGCTGTTTTACCAAAATGATGTAACAATGTACGTTCCATTTCGTGTAACTTTTGCTCATGTCCCCAATCCTTAAATTCGTCAATCATTTCGTGATTATGAGAATCAAACCATGTGGTAAATCCTTCTAACCCAAAAGATACCAACGCCCAAGCAAATGCCATCATTAAAAGCGCAGGAATTAATTTATCTATTTTTAAAGTGTGTTCAATAGTAATTGCTACATATCCTAATATAAATACAATTACAATTAAAGTTTCTATACTCATTTTTATTTATTTTTATTTTACTAATTTGTTTAATGCAATTTCAAAAGCGGCTTTTGCTATTCCTGTTTTAGTTGGATTTTTTTTGTGAGCCACCACTAATGCTTCTTTTATGATGTTTGAAGTGTCTTCAAAAATACCTTTATCGGTTAAGGCTTGTAAATCGTTGCTCATTAAGTAAGCAAACACTCTAGCCATACCACAATTTGAAATAAAATCTGGAATTACAGCAATATGTTCATCTGTAAAATCGGCAATTGGTCCAAAGAAAATTTCTTTATCTGCAAATGGCACATTGGCACCAGCAGAAACAACTTCTAAACCAGATTTTATCATTCTATCTATTTGGTCTTTTGTAATTAATCTTGATGCGGCACATGGTAAAAACACATCAGATTTAATGTCCCAAATTTTTGAATTAACCTCATCAAAAGACATCATATTTGGAGCATTTAACTCATTACCATTTTTATTTAAAAATAAATCGGTAATTTCTTGATATGTGAATCCTTCTTCATTAATTACCCCTCCAACTCTATCAATAATTCCAACAATTTTTGCGCCGTATTGTGCCAAGTAAAAAGCCGCTGCCGAGCCAACATTACCCCAGCCCTGAACCACTACTTTTTTATCTTTTATTCCACCGCCCCATATAGAGTAGTAATGTAAAACAGATTGTGCTACACCATAGCCAGTAATCATATCTGCAACCACATATTTTTTAGACACGTCAGGCGAAAAGTTTTCATCTTCTATTACTTTTAAAACACCTTGTCTTAATTGACCTATTCTATGAATTTTTTGAGCTTCTCTTGGTTGAAAATGTCCGTTAAAAACTCCTTCTTGCGGATGCCAAACCCCGCAATCTTCAGTTATTGGAATCACTTCATGAATTTCGTCAACATTCAAATCTCCACCTGTACCGTAGTAATGTTTTAATAAAGGAGTTACTGCAGCATACCATCTTCTTAAAACACCTTCTTTACGCTTATCTTTAGGGTCAAAATTAATCCCCGATTTTGCACCTCCAATTTGTGGTCCAGCAACGGTAAATTTAACCTCCATAGTTTTTGCTAATGACTCTACTTCTCTTTTATCCAAACCTATCCTCATTCTTGTGCCACCCCCAGCAGCTCCTCCTCTTAATGAATTGATAACTACCCAACCAACAGCTTCAGTTTCGGGGTCTTTCCATTCAAAAACAATTTCTGGTTGTTTGTTTTCAAATTTTTCTAAAAGATTTTTCATTACTATGATTTTTAAATGCGCTAAATTAATAAGAATTTTAAGACTATTTAGTAAAATATTTTAATTCTTTAACTTATTAAAGTGGATAACTAAAAAGGTTGGCAAGATTTATGCAAAATTGATTGTGTATTTTCGTAAACTAATACGTTAAGAATAACCTTTAAACTATGTTTAAAACCAAGCCAAAGCAAATAAAATTTATAGTAGGACTTACAAGTATTGTGTTGTTATTTTTAGGATTTACATCTTTCAACACCTCAACCTTATCAACCCAAAAAGACCCCGAATTTTTATCGGTTAAATCAACTTGGGCAGATTCTGTTTTTAATTCATTAACGCCAGATGAGAGGATAGCACAATTGTTTATGGTGGCTGCTTATTCTAACAAAGGAACGGAGCACATTAAAAAAGTTGAAAAATTAGTGTCACAATATAAAATTGGTGGGTTGATTTTTTTTAAAGGCGGACCCAATCGTGAAGCCAAATTGACTAATTATTATCAATCTAAAGCCAAAACACCGTTGTTTATTGCTATTGACGGAGAATGGGGCGTATCTATGCGATTAGATTCAACCACTGTTTACCCACGTCAAATGATGTTGGGCGCTATTCAAAATGAGCAATTGATTTACCAAATGGGTGAACAAATCGCTCAGCAATGTAAACTATTAGGGATTCATATCAACTTTGCTCCTGTTATTGATGTGAATAATAATCCTAAAAATCCAGTTATTAATAACCGTTCTTTTGGAGAAAATAAAGAACAAGTAGCAAAATTAGGTTTGGCGTATATGAAAGGGATGCAAAATAACGGAATTATTGCTTGTGGTAAACATTTTCCGGGTCACGGCGATACGGATAGCGACTCACATAAAACCCTACCCATCATTAATCATAATTACCAACGATTAGATAGTTTAGAACTATATCCGTTTAAACAATTAATTAATGAAGGATTAATGAGTATGATGGTGGCTCATTTGTACATTCCTCAATTAGATAACACAATTAATCGAGCATCCACATTATCACCTAAAATAGTAAATGGCTTATTAAAAGACACACTTGGGTTTAAAGGGTTAATTTTTACTGATGCTTTAAATATGAAAGGGGTTTCAAAGTATTATGCTCCCGGAGAGGTTGATGTAAAAGCTATTTTAGCAGGTAATGATGTGTTACTGTTTCCAGAAAACGTTCCAGTAGGCATTGCAAAAATTAAAGCTGCCATTGCCAAGGGAGAAATCACTCAAAAAGAAATAGATGAGCGTTGTTTAAAAATACTAAAAGCTAAAGAATGGGCAGGTTTAAACCATTATCAACCCATTAGGTTTAATGATTTAATTGAAAAGTTAAACCCTATTGAAAATGTGGTACTAAATAGAGTTTTGGCTGATGAGTCTATCACTTTAATACAAAACAAAAATAACATTTTACCTTTTAAACGACTTGACTCAGTTAAAATGGTTTACTTAAATATTGGCGGAACTGGGCATAATGAATTTCATAAAATGATGAATTACTACACTGCCATTCCCGAAATTAAAATACCCCGTTCGTTATCGTCAGAAAGTGAACAAAAATTAATGCGTCAATTAAAAAAATACGATAGAATTATTATTGGATTTCATCACACCAACAATAGCCCAAGACGAAATTTTGGTATTACCAAACAAGCCATTAATTTACAAAATAAATTAGCCGAGAACAAAGAGGTTATATCTGTAATTTTTGGTAATCCTTACGTTTTAAAAACGTTTGGAGAACAGAAAAAAACTAAAGCTATTATTGTAGCCTATCAAGATACAAAATACACAAGGAAAGCGGCAGGGGAATTAATTTTTGGAGGCATTGTACCTAAAGGAAAGTTACCTGTTACTTGCACATCTACTTTTAAAGAGGGTTTAGGACTAACTTATGATAAACCCACCCGTTTACATTTTGTTATGCCTGAAGAAATGGGGTATTCAGTTGATTCTTTAAATCACATAGATAAAATTGTTAAAACTGCCATTAAAGAAGGTGTTTTTCCGGGTTGTCAAGTATTAGCAATTAAAGGTGGAAATTTATTTTATTATAAATCTTTTGGTTATTTTACTTATCAGAAAAAGCAAAAAGTAAAATGGAATACCATTTACGATTTGGCATCTGTAACAAAAATTGCTGCCACCACTTACACTTTAATGCAGTTAACAGATAAAGGTTTAATTGATTTGGATAAAACTCTAAATGATTATTTGCCAGAGGTGGTTAGTGGTAGTCCATACGCCAACATTACACTTAGAGAAATGTTAGCTCACCAAGCTGGTTTTATATCTTGGATACCTTTTTATAGAAACACACAAATTAAAGGTGAGTTAGACCCTTTTTATTACAATAAAGATTCGTCAGAAGTTTACAGTAAAAAAGTAGCCGAAAACATTTACATTAAACCTGAATTTCAGGACAGTATTTTTAATAGAATTTTAAGAACATCTTTAAGGCGAAAAAAATATAAATATTCTGATATTGGTTATTATTTTTTAAAAGTGATTATAGAAAAACAAGTTAAAATGCCTTTAGAGGATTATGTACAGCAAAATATTTATAAACCCATGGGATTAAGTAGAATGACCTATCATCCATTATATAAATTTACAAGAGAGGATATTCCACCAACGGTTAATGATACCGTTTTTAGACATCAAGTGATATGGGGTGATGTTAACGACCAAGGTGCTGCCACGCTTGGGGGTGTGGGCGGACACGCAGGTTTGTTTAGCAATGCCTTAGATTTGGGTCAGTTGATGTATTCTTTAATTAACAATGGAGAATATGGAGGAGTGCAATATGTTAAACCCGAAATCATTAAAGCATTTACTAAATGTCAGTATTGTCCTACTAACAGAAGAGGCGCTGGATTTGACAAGCCAGTAAGAAGTTTAAATGGCGGACCAACTTGTAGTCAAGTATCGTTAAGTAGTTTTGGGCATTCTGGTTTTACAGGCACTTACACTTGGGCTGACCCCGAACACGATATTGTTTATGTATTTTTATCTAATCGTTCGTACCCCAACGACCAGAATTGGAAAATTGTAAAACAAAACATCAGAACAAGAATTCAAGATGTGATTTATAATGTGGCTAAGTAAAAGGTTAGTAAAAAAATACAGAGCCCTTGCAAGATAATTGTTTATGAAGTAGAGAAGCCTCTCATTTCAAAAGATAAAATTTAATTTTTAAACATAAAAACACACCAATAAACTTAAAACAACAGGTTGCAACAAAAACGCTCCATAATTTATAGTTACTCCTGTTTTTTTAAACTCTAACCCCTTGTTTTAGTAGTTCGTTATATTTCGACAAGCTCAATAACAAACGAACTGTTTGTATAATAAATAGTTATAACGAACTGGGATGCCAGTCTAAATTACTATTTTTAAAATTATAAATCAAATTAAGTTTGTTGTTTTCTATTAAAAAAATTGATTTTTCATAACTTAAATAGTAATTATTTTTAAATTTTTTAAACTTAAATGTATAACTATGATTAAAGAATAAATCAGTAGTTTTAAAAATTAATTTTGTTTCTTTTACGTGCTCATTAATTTCATACAATTGAATTTCACTACCATTTTTATCTCTAACTAAATACCAATAAATAAAACTATTTGATTCTTTATCATAAAATGAAAAATCATTAAAAAAGTGAAAACTTTTTAAAGTATCAAGTTTTTTCTTTTCTGTAGTAAAAAAAGTATTGATTAGATGAAGAGTGTCTTTGGAATGCAAAAATAAATCAAAATATGAGGAGTCTATTTCAGAATCATCATACACTTCATTTGAATCGTAATTTTTGATATTCAAAGATAAAAAAATATCATTATT
>CAYQRJ010000077.1:0-10245 GCA_964419855.1 uncultured Crocinitomix sp. | reverse complement strand
CATTTTAATCATATTTTTTACTTTTAGTGTATCTTTTTTGTTGGCTCAAAAGCAAATTGAAGCAAAAACAATTAATGGTTCAATAAAAATAGATGGGAAACTAGATGAAACTCAATGGTTGTCGGCTTCAGTGGCCACACAGTTTATTCAATCTTCTCCTGTGGCAGGCGCTAAAGATCATCAAAAAACTGAAGTTAAGGTGTTATACGACAACACTTCAATTTATATTGGAGCAACAATGTTTGATGTGTCTAAAGATAGCATATCAACCACTTTGTCTAACAGAGATGATTTTGGTAATGCTGATTATTTTTCATTAATTATTGATACTTATGGGGCAGCTACCATTGGGTTTTCCTTTGGAGTTTCGGCAGCAGGAGTTCAAAAAGATCAATTAATGTCTGCCTCTGGTAGTGATGTTAACTGGAATGCCGTTTGGGAGAGTTATGTAAGGGTTGAAAACGATAAGTGGATAGCAGAAATTCAAATCCCTTTTTCTGCCTTGAGGTTTCCAAACAAAGAGGTTCAAAAGTGGAATGTTAATTTTAATAGAGGCATACGCCGATTCCGTTCTGATAGTTATTGGAATAAATATGACCCTAAAGGATTAAACTTATTAAGTCAAATGGGACATTTAAACGGAATAAAAGATGTGGAAACTCCCATTAGGCTGGCTTTTATTCCTTACGCCTCTGCTTATGTAGAAAGCAATGGTAGCAACGTAGGGTATAGGGTAAATGGTGGTATGGATTTAAAATATGGCGTCAATGATGCGTTTACTTTAGATATGACCTTAGTTCCAGATTTTGGACAGGTGCAGTTTGATAAAAAGGTGCTCAACCTCTCTCCTTTTGAGGTTAGATATAACGAACGGAGGCAATTTTTTACTGAAGGTGTAGAGCTTTTTAATAAAGGCGGACTGTTTTATTCAAGGCGGGTGGGCAGTCAACCTGTTAATTATTATAATGTTGCATTAGATTCAAACGAAATTATTGAAAACAATCCTTCTTCAACTCCATTGTTAAATGCCACAAAAATTTCGGGTAGAACAACAAAAGGGTTAGGCATAGGTCTGTTTAATGGTTTAACCAGAGAGGTTAAGGCTACAGTTATTGACACATTAACAGGACATCAAAAACAAATTCAAACTAACCCTTTATCTAATTATAATGTTTTGGTATTTGACCAAAATTTAAAACATAACTCATCTGTTACTTTAATTAACACCTCTGTTTGGCGAGCAGGTAAAACTTATGACGCTAATGTAACGGCTTTTTTGTTTGATTTATATAATAAAAAAGCGAGTTATAACTTATTTGGCAACGCTAATATTTCTCAAATTTATTCAGAAAACGGAAACAATTACGGACTAAGAACAGATATTAGTTTAGACAAATCATCTGGTAATTTTCAGTTCGGAATTGATTACGCTATGGCTGACGATAAATATAATCCTAATGATTTAGGTTATTTAAGGCGTAATAATTTTACAGATTATACCGTTGATTTTTTTTACAACACCTATCAACCATTCTGGCGCATTTACAGAACGTGGTCAAGGTTAGATATTACACACATCAGATTATTTAACCCTAATGTTTATGAAAGAGCTTTTATAAAACTTAGAAGTGGCGCCATGTTTAAAAACTACTTAGCAGCAGGTGTAAATGGTCAATATAATCTAGAAACACACGATTATTTTGAAGCCAGAATTTCAGGTAGAAAATTTATTATTCCTCCCTCTGTTTCAGGTGGGTTTTTTATCTCATCAAACTATGCCAAACCATTTGCTTATGATGTGTCTTTAAATTTAACAGCCTACCATAGTAACAGAAATGCTATTAATTTAAGCATCAGTCCACGTTTTAGATTTTCCGATAAGTTTTCAATGATTTATGGCATCAATATTTATCAATCTAACAACGAAAGAGGATTAGCTTTAACATCAAATTATAATAAATTATTTTGGAATGAAAACGACCCTATTTTTGGTCAAAGAAACAGGCAGAATATTGAAAATTCTATTCAAGCCAGTTATATTTTTACTAACCGCATGGGTATATCTTTTAAATTGAGACATTATTGGGCAAAAGTTAATTATAGCCAGTTTTTTGTGCTTAATCAAGATGGGACTTTATCTGAAATTACTTACACTGGTTTAAATAACGATTTGGTGTCAATTCACAACAATAATTACAATGCTTTTACTATTGATATGGCATATCGTTGGGTATTTAAAAGAGGAAGTCAATTGAGTTTGGTTTGGAAAAACTCTGTTTTTAATTCTAACCCTGATGTTCAATTTAATTATTTTAAAAATATTGAACAATTAGGCAATCAACCCTTTACAAATAGTATTTCTTTAAAAGTGTTATATTACATTGATTACTTTAAAGTAAAAAGTAAATTTAAAAAAAATGAGTAAAAAAAGATGTGATTGGTGTGAAAAAGACCCTATTTATGTTGCTTATCATGACAATGAATGGGGTGTTCCAATTTCTGATGATAGAAAATGGTTTGAATTTCTTTTACTTGAATCTTTTCAGGCAGGATTAAGCTGGTTAACCATATTGAAGAAAAGAGAAAACTTTAAACAAGCATTTGATGGATTTAATTATCACAAAATAGCCCAATATGATGAGTTAAAATATGAAACTTTGATTAATGATAAAGGGATTGTAAGAAATAAATTAAAAATAAAAGCAACCATTAATAATGCTCAAAAATTTATTTTAATTCAAAAAGAGTTTGGGTCTTTCAATCAGTATATGCAACAATTTATCAATTATAAAACTATTCAAAATCATTTTCATTCTGTAGATGACATTCCAGCAAAAACTAAACTATCAGATCAAATATCAAAAGATTTAAAAAAAAGAGGGTTTAAATTTGTAGGGTCAACAATTATTTATGCTTTAATGCAGGCAACAGGTTTAGTTAACGACCATATTGTTAGTTGTTATAAATATCATGACATTTAGTTTTGGAAAACAGGCTGCGGAATCATCAATCTGCTATGTTCTCGATACACTTTTAAAGAAACACGCCAGTGTTTATTTAAAACCAGTCAAACTGACACTTACTTTTTTACACAAAAATAATCAATTTTCATAATTTTTTTAAAGGGTCTCAAGTTTACGCAACGTCAATAAATTTGTTTTGCATAATGCCTATACCACTTGAAAATAGCACAAAACAAAAAAAAGAATTTTATATTTGTGTGTTATTAAATTGAATAATAAGTGACTTGATAATTTGATTTTCTGTATTTTAATTAAAAAATAACAATATAGTGGTGAATTTTGCAGGTTAAATAGTTTTTTTGCTTTGATATTTTTTCTATCAACATTATCACGTATATTTGTAGCTTAAAACTAAAATATATAAAATGAGTTCATTATTAACAGTAGGGAGTGTTGCATTTGATGCCATAGAAACTCCTTTTGGTAAAACAGATAAAATAGTTGGCGGAGCAGGAACCTATATTTCAATATCGGCTTCATATTTTGCAAAAGATCAAAAAATAGTATCGGTAGTTGGTGGAGATTTTCCAAAGGAAACCATCAAGTTTTTAGAAGATAAAGGCGTAAATACAGAAGGTTTACAAATTAAAGAAAACGAAAAAACGTTTTTTTGGTCAGGTAAATATCATAATGATATGAATTCTCGTGACACTTTGGTTACTGAATTAAATGTATTAGAACATTTTGATCCAATTATTCCAGAATCATACCAAGGAGTTGATTATTTAATGTTAGGGAATTTAGCACCAACAGTTCAACGTCAAGTGATTGAAAGATTAACTGTGCGTCCTAAATTAATAGCTATGGACACCATGAATTTTTGGATGGACATTATGTTAGATGAACTAAAAAAGACATTAAAGTTAATAGACATTTTAATTATTAATGATGAGGAAGCCCGTCAATTGTCTGGAGAGTACTCTTTAAAAGTTGCTGCTAAAAAAATTATAGAAATGGGACCAAAATACCTCATTATTAAAAAAGGAGAACATGGTGCGTTATTGTTTCATGGAAACAAAGTGTTTTTTGCTCCCGCCTTACCTTTAGAAGTGGTATTTGATCCAACAGGTGCAGGTGATACATTTGCAGGTGGTTTTATAGGCTATTTAGCTAAAACAGATGATGATTCTTTTGAAAATATGAAACGTGCCATTGTTGCAGGTTCTGCTATGGCATCTTTTTGTGTTGAAAAATTTGGAACTGAGTCTATTGAATATTTACAACAACAAGAAATTTATGACCGAATGATGGAATTTGTTGATTTGGTTAACTTTAATTTAGAAAAATCAATAGATTAATTAATAGGTGAAAACAAAAACTCGAGAAATCTAACTTTCAATTAAAACATGATGACTAAACAAGATATAATTTCAAAAATAGCCGAATTGGCTAAACAAGATGTAGTGTTACCCTTGTCTGAAACATTTAAGGAGTTAACCGATAAGTTTTATCATATTTTAAGAGAAGAGGAACACGCTTGGGAAATTGAAAAATTGGAGCGCATTGAGGCGGGTGAAAAACCTGAAGCCATTGAGAAGCCCGTTGATGAAGATTTTGAACAGTTTAAAGAAGTAACCAATCAATTTAAAACCAAACGCAAAGCCGAAATAGAAGCAAAAAAAGAGGAAGAAGAAAAAAACCTTTCTGCTAAAAAAGGTTTAATTAAAAAGTTAAAAGATTTGGTTGACAATGAAGAGCATATTGGTAGAGCTATTGGTACAGTTAGAGAAATTCGTGAAAAATGGAACGAAATAGGTCAAGTGGCAAGAGATAAACGTCAAGCTATTCAAAAGCAATATGACGATTTAATGCACGACTTTAATTATAATATTAAAATTTATAAAGAAATTGCCGACCACGATAAAGCTAAAAATCTTAAACTTAAAAAAGAGGTTATTGAAGAGTTAAAAGGATTGTTAAGCGTTGAAAAAATAAAAGAAGTTGAACCTAAATTACGCGCCCTTCAAAACAAATGGAACGACATAGGTGGAACGTATCAAGAAGAATGGGATAAAATTAAAGAGGAGTATTATTCAACTGTTAACGCCATTTATGATAAAATTAAAGCCTTTTACGAAAATAGAAAAGCCGAGCAAGCAGAAAACATTGAAAAAAAGAAGGCATTAATTGAAGAGGCTAAAAAGTTAAACGAAATAGAAAACACTGAACATAAACACTATCAAAAAACCACCGAAAAGTTTTTAGAATTGCAAGAAAAATGGAAAAAAATAGGGTTTGGACCTAAAGATGAAAATGAAACCGTTTGGCAAGCATTTAGAAATGAATTTGACCAATTTTTTGACAAGAAAAAAGAGTTTTATGCTCAACGTAATGAGGTGTTTGATAAAATAAAAGCAAAAAAAGAAGAACTCATCAAGCAAGTAGAAGCCATTAAGGAGTCTAAAGATTGGAAAAACACCATTAATCAAATTAAAAATATTCAACAAAAGTGGAAACAATTAGGCAGTGCAGGACCACGTTACGAAAATAAATTGTGGAAACAGTTTAGAGAACACATTGATTACTTTTTTAATGCCAAAGACAATCACTTTAAACAATTAGATGAAGATAATGCTGGTAATTTAAAAGCTAAAGAAAGTTTAATTGATGAGATTAAAAAATATAAAGTAGGTAAAGATGTTAAAAAAACCATAGCTGATTTAAAAACATTCTCTCAAAAATTTAAAACAATTGGTAATGTGCCATTTGCCGATAAAGACCGAATTTATCAAGATTACAAAACCGCTTTAGACGAAAAATACAACCAAATTGATTTAGATAAACAAGAGAAAATTAAAGTGTTGTTTCAAGCTAAGTTAGATGGTTTATTGTCAAGTGCAAATCCGCAAAAAGCTTTAAATCACGAAAAAAATAACATCAGACAAATTATTGATAAATTAGCAAAAGAAAAAAACCAGTTAGAAAATAACTTGGGCTTTTTTGCTAATGCTGATGACAATAATCCTTTGTTAAAATCTGCTAAACAAAATATAGCTAAAATTGTAAGCGAAATAGATAAACTAAAAGAGCAATTAAAGTTAGTTAATATAACTGAAAGAGAACTAAGTAAACCTAAAGAAGTTATAGAGGAAGAATCCACTAAAGCTGAAACCGAAAATGAATAAAGTCATTAATATTTTTTCATTAATCTTATTGTTTTTGTTTTCTTTTCTTGCCATTGGAAACATTGAAGACATAGGCATTTCTGTATATGAAATTAACGACATTAAATTTTTAAGAGAAATTTGTTTAGGGTTAATTTTAGTCATTGGATTGTTCGGTTGGTTAAGAATTCAAAGGCGGTGGACAGGCATTAAAGACATAAAATCATTTAACAAGTTTGTTTACAAAACACCTCTTTCTAAAAAAGCTAAAGCAATGGTTGTAATGTTTTCTGCAATGGAACTCATTTTTTTATCTTTTTTTGTAGGGTTATTTGTAAAAGAATTACCTTTTGATGTTGACCAAGTTTTATTACCTATAATTGTTGTTTTAGTTATCATTATTGCAGAAATAATCATTTTTACAGTTTACGCTTTCAAATCAAAAAATATTTTAATAATGGGAGTAAATAAAAACCTTATTGCGTTTTTTGATAGAGAAATTCACATAGTTTATTTTGATGGTTTACAACGCATCAGTGTTTATCAAAACAGATTACATTTTAAATATAAATTAGACTTAAATATTTTTGTTGAGATTGATTATATACCTCAAGAAAATTTAATAGACTTTAAAAAATCATTAGAATCAGTTTTACTAAAAAAAGAAGTTTTTATTGATGATTCTTTTCGAGAGTTAGGACAATAATTATAAAATTGATGAAAACAATATTAAACTATAAATTCCCTGTTTTTTTAGTTGTAATATTGTATTTTTTTCATTTAAGTGTTAGAGATTTTTCAAACCCTTATCAAAAACCAATTAATGCTGATGCTAAAGCGTATTATGCTTACTTGCCAGCTATTTTTATTTATCACGACAGTCAGTTTAACTTTGTTAAATCTATTGACGACAAGTATTATAAAGGGTTTAGTAAAGATTTTTTAAATGTTACCACCAATGGTAAAAAAGTCAACAAAACATTTCCCGGAGCAGCTGTTTTATATCTACCCTTTTTTTTGTTGGCTCATTTTATAGCTTTATTGTTTGGTTTAAATGCTGACGGATATTCCTATGTCTATCAATTTTTGTTTGATTTTGGTTATTGGTTCTATTTGTTTTTAGGGTCGGTTTACTATGTAAAACTATTTAGACAATTAAAGTTTAATGATAATCAAATCTATTTTTCTCTTTTTATATTGCTATTAGGTACAAATATCTTTTTTTATTCTGTAGTTGATGTAACGGTAACACACATTATGAATTTTGCTTTAATTAATGCTGTGATTTATCACGCTTTAAAACTACAATCTCTTTTTAAATTTTCTACTAATTTAAAAGAGATAAATCAACGTCTTTTTTATTTAATTACATTATTATTATTAATTGGTATTACCCGACCAACAAATATTTTAATTTTTTTAGTTGTTCTTATTTTTATTCCCCAAAAGGAATTTTATATTCGTTTTATTAAGTCCGTTTTATACCCAAAAAGAATAATTATTGCATTGGGTTTGTTAATTTTAATTGGTAGCATTCCTTTTTTATTGTGGCATTGGCAAACCCAACATTGGATTGTCTATTCTTATGGTAAAGAAGGGTTTGATTTTTCAAATCCACAAATATTCAATTTTTTATGGTCTTATAAAAAAGGATGGTTTGTTTATACTCCTTTAGCTTTAATTACTATGATTTTTGGGTTGTTTTATTTGTACAAACAATCTAAAATTAAAGTAGGGTTAATTATTTTGTTTTACGCCAGCAGTGTTTATATTTTTAGTTCTTGGTGGTGTTGGTATTATGGTGCAGGTTTAAGTCAAAGGGTAATGATTGATTTTTCATCAGTTTTAGGATTATTAATTCTTGTGGTTTTAAGTCAATCTAATCGTATTGTAAAACAAATTTTTATTGGTTTATCTGTTTTATCAATGGTTTTTAATTTAATTTTAACTTATCAAGTTACAAAAGGAATTTATCCGCTTGGTTCTCCATCAAAAGAAATATTTTGGGATAATTTTTTAAGCTTGCAACAAAAAATGAGGGTATATGAAAAAGATGACTGGAAAATGATTGAAAAAATCAAGGTGTCATTAAATTCTGACCATGTTGTTAAAGGACATGTTAAAAAAGGACATCAAAATTATTTTATACAAACCAACACAAAAGAACCATATTCTCCCTCTGTTTTAGTGAATTTTAAACAACCTTCAAAAAAAATTATAATTACTTTTAAAGCTCTACCTCAAACGTCAATAGATAAGTTGCGGTTGGTGGTCTTTAATCCTAAAAAACCTAATAAATTATACCCCATTTTTTTAAAACAATTTTGTTCATTAAATAAAGAATGTAAAATGGAAGCTTTAGTTGAATTTGATACATCTGCTCAACAAATAGAGTTTTATTTTTGGAATGCCAACACAAATGAAACTTGTGATTTTTATGACATTAATGTTTCGTCATTTTAACCCTCAACCTTGTAGGTTTACCCCACAAAGCACGTCACCTGCAAGGTTTACAACTTTAATGTTTTTGTTATTCCAGTTTTTTTTAGATGAGGCGTTAAGCCTTTTGATTGAAATAATAAAATATTTTTTAATTTCGATAGTTTTCGGAACTAAATGATATTTTATCCACTTTGCTTCTGTTATTTCCCTGATTTACTATCAATATTTATAAATGAACAACCTTTTAGTTCATTTTTTCGTTTATTTTTTATAACTTTATCAAATGCAAACAAAATATTACATCTTATTTTTATTGTTTTTGTCTTTCTTTTCTTTCAGCCAAGACATACAACAACCGCAAGGGGTTTATAAATTTATACCCAATGGTGGTCAGTGGGCTGATGGGGTTTTGTATCGCTCTACATTAAGTTCTGGAAATATTTGGCTTCAAAATAACGGTATTTTATATCAATTTAGAGATTTTTCAGATGTACATCACGCCGACTTTTCTCATAAATACGTTAAAGAACCTAAAATTAAAGAACAACTTATTTTTGTTAAGTTCTTAAATGCCAATATTGATTTTAAAACTAAACATTCTCAACCCTCATCAGAATACTACAACTTTTTTTTAGGTAATGATAAAAGCAAATGGGCAACCAAATTATATGCTTACAATAAAATAGAGTATGTTGATTTATACAATAACATCAACTTGGTGTTTTTTGAAAAAAATCAAGAACTCAAATATGAATACCATATTAAACCTGGAGGAAATTATAAGGATATTCAATTAAAATATAAAGGACAAAGTAAAATTAAACTCCAAAAAAACGGAAATGTTGTTATTTACTCATCATTAGGACAAATTATTGAACAAAAACCGTTTGTATATCAAATAAAAAACGGAAAAATTGTAGAAATAGATTCAAAATTTGTTTTATCTAAAGATGTACTGTCTTTTCAAATAGGTAACTACGATAAAAATTTAGAATTAATTATTGACCCCGTTTTAGTTTTTGCCACATACAATGGAGCTTATTCTGATAATTTTGGAATGACAGCTACTTATGCTTATGATAGTAAAGCTTATACGGGAGGAACCGTTTTTGGAAACAATTACCCTTCACCAACATTAACTTTTGATACTCTAACCAATTTTACAGGAACCAGTTCGGGAAGTTATGGTATAACAGATGTGTTTCTTACTAAATACTCTGCTGATGGAACAACATTGTTGTGGACTACGTTTTTAGGAGGAGGAGATAACACACAAGGCACAGAAACTGTTCACAGTTTAATTTGTGACACCTTAAACAACGTGTATCTGTATGGCGCAACATCAAGTACCGATTTTCCAATGCAAAATGCTTTTCAATCTACTCATGGTGGCGGTACATCAGGGTCTAATTTTTATTATAATGGCGTTTATTATACCAATCAAGGAACAGATATTTATGTGTCTAAATTTAGTGAAGATGGAACACAATTATTAGGCTCTACTTATGTAGGGGGCTCGCTAAATGATGGAATTAATTATAAAGTGACTTCTGGAATATATAATTCATCTTTTGATTATGATTCATTAACGTCTAATTATGGTGATCAATTTAGAGGGGAGATTATGTTAGATTCATTATATAACATTTTAGTATGTAGTAGCACAAGGTCAACAG
>CAYQRJ010000076.1:3589-10270 GCA_964419855.1 uncultured Crocinitomix sp. | reverse complement strand
TCTAAAGATTGATTTTTTAATTCATTGAGTGGTCCTTCTGTTGGTAAAAACACTGAACTAAAACTTGAGTGTTGAATATAAACGCCCCAAGGATTGGTATTTCTGTTGCTATGGCTATCGGTTAATTTTACAAAAGCATAAAATAAAATGATGGGGATAATGGCACTTACTCCAATTTTGAGATATTTGAGGTAAAGATTTTTATCTTTTTTAAATACAGCAATTAAAAAAGAAATTCCTGTGTAGGCAAATATTATTAATGCTGTTATTATTCCTAAATAAGCATGAGTAAAAAATAAAAACAACAGCGCAAAAATTAATAGGATGATGCGTTTGAGGGTGTATTTGTTTTCAATAATTAAAAGTAAATATAAAATCATTGGAATTGAAAAACTATAAGATAACGCCCAATGACCACCAAATCTAAAAACTTGTGGACTCAATATTGTAATGGCTATTGCGCCAAGTACAGCTAATGATTTATCTATTTTTAGGTAAACAAAAATCAAATAAATAAAAATGGCAGTGATTAAAAAAGAGGCTAGCATAAAAAGGTTAAGCACACCTACACTATAATTAGCAATACTAGGAAAAAAATGATGAATTTGTTTAAGGATAGAGGCCTGTAAAGGGTGACAATCGGTGTACATAAAATTTTCTTTGTACGGATAATTCATTCCTTCAAATTCTATATTGCTTTGGTTGTTTTTTATAAAATAAGCATAGGTGTAATAGTTTTTTAAAGCATCTCCTTTTCCATCAATAAAATAAGAATTAGGAGATAATAGTACTTTACCATAAAAAACACTAATAAAAACAAATGTAATTAGTACTAAAGCGGTAATATGTTTGTGTTTTTTTATCATTTACAAATTTAATTTTAATGCTTGTTGTTTTATAAACGTTTGGTTAAGTTGTTTAGTGTAAGGTATCTTTCCAATTATTTTTAATCCACTTAGTTTTTCAATAATTCTTTCACTTTCAGGGTTGGATTTGCCATTAAAAATAAGACCTTTAATTTTGATGGTTTTTTGTTTTAAAATTTCAATACTCATTAAAGTATGATTGATGCTACCTAAATAATTTTTAGATACCAAAATAGCTTCATCAGCAAAATTTTTAATCAAATCTACTACCATTTCCCCTTTTTCGTTGATGGGTACCATTAAACCACCTGCCCCTTCAATAATTAAATTTTTATTTTTTGACAAAGGAAGTGTAAAGTCCTCTACGTTTATTTTGATGTTGTCAATGATAGCAGCAGCATGTGGCGACATAGGTTTGGATAATAAAAATTGTTCTTTGTGGATAATGGTTTTATTGTTTGAGATTAAAGATTTAACCGTGCTACTGTCTAATTGATTAAGTTCACCAGCTTGTAATAATTTCCAATAATCAGCTTGTAGAGCTTCTGTAACAATGGCAGAAATAATGGTTTTTCCAACTTCAGTATCTATACCTACAACAGCTATTTTGTTCATGTTTGAGTTTTAAAAATTATAATTTAACACCTATCACACAAACATCATCAATCTGATTTAGTTGACCTTTCCAATTATTAAATTCGTTTAAAATATATTCCTTTTGTTGATTCATTGGTAGTTCTGATATAATATTCAAATTTTGAAGGAATCGTTTAAAGCCGTATTTTTTAACTTTTTCTCCACCAAATTGATCTGTAATTCCGTCAGAAAATAAATAGAAAGCGTCTATTTCATCAATTTTAAATTGGTGTAAATCATATTTTTTTTCAATTTCATAAAACCCTCCAACTGGAAAACGTGAACCTTTTATTACTTCTAACTCTTGTTTGTCTTTAAATTTAACCACTATGGGTCTTTGTGCAGATGAGAAAGCAATTTCTTTGGTTTCATAATTAATCACAGCTAAACTCATATCCATTCCATCTTGCATGGCTTCAAAATTGGTTTGTCTTAAAATTCTTTTAACAGCATAGTCCATTTGAGCTATAATTTCATTTGGTTTTTTTAAACCTTTAACTGTAGCAGCTTCTCGTAGTACTACTCTGCTTAACATGGTCATAAAAGCACCAGGAACACTATGGCCTGTACAGTCAATGCAAGCAATCATTTTATAATTATTGTATTCTCTAACCCAATAAAAATCTCCACCAACTGTATCTCTTTGTTTTAGTAAAATAAATTTATCGTTAAAAATATCGTTAACATATTCTGGTGAAGGTAAAATAGATTTTTGTAAACTTTTAGCATAGTTAATACTAGATTTAATCTCTTGATGAAGTTCTGACAACTGAATATTTTTGTTAGATAATTCAGAGAATAATAAGTTTTGATGAATGGCTATTGTAACCCCTTCAATAAGCATTTGCAAAAATCTTTCTTGTTCCTCAGATAATTTAATTTTATCTTCAAAAGAAAGATTCATTGCACCAATCAATTTATTATCCATAAAAAGAGGGAAAGAGGCAAAGGCATTAATATTGTTTCTTAACATTTGCAAATCACTTTCAGATTTATGTTCTCTATCTTTAATAGAGTTAACAATTACTCTTTCATGATTTTTAAGTTTTTCAAGTGTTTCAGTGGAGATATTAGATAAAGGAAAGTCTTTATTATCTATTTTTTCAACGCCATTTTCTCTTAAAAAATAAAATCTTACCATTTCTTTTTCAAAATCAAATAAAGTAATGTTTAAACGTCTGATAAATGTACTTTCTAAAATTTCAGAAACATAGTTGTAAATTTTATCCCCTACATTTTCATTCATAATAATGGCGTTCATTAATCCATTAATTGCTTCTTGTTGGCTTAATGATTTATTAACCTTTTCGTGAGCCCTTTGAATTTCTTTTTTCTTTATTGTGTTCTCAATATGTGCTAAACGCAGCTTATCTGCAATTTTATGTCTATATAGCGTGTCGCCATATAGCATTCTGATGGATTCTAAAAATCTCAACTCAAAATCGGTTACTTTTTTGTTGGGCTTTAGTAGTAGAATTGTAACGCCTAAAAGTTTATTGTTTTTACTTAAAGGGATGTAATAATATCTGCCAAAATTTTCAGTTTCAAAAACTTGAATTGAAGAATTTAAATTTTGATTTGGAATGAGTTTAGACTTTATAATGTCTTTTAATTTTACAATATTTTTTTCGGTTAAATTTTTGTTAACTTCTAATATAAAATTATTTTTTTTATTTGAATAAGATAAAACAGCAGATTTATTAATTGTACCTAAAAAATCAACATTATTTAATTTGTCAATCACCTCATTTAATATTCTGTGAATTGATAGGTCATCAGAAGAACAAATTCTTAAAATATTAAATAACAAAGCATCAGTTTTTAACTTTTCATTTTGTTGTGCTAGTAATTTTCTCTGGTTTTCAATTTCTTTTGCTTTTTCAGAGATTAAGAGATTATCTTTCTTTTTTTGAATGATGCTTCTAAAAAAAACAAAAAGTAATAATAATAGAATAAATACACCAATATACAACATTCTCTTTTGATGTTCAGCTTTTTCCGTTTGTAATTTATGAATATTAATTTCATTTTCTTTTTGTTTTTTATAGGTCTGAAATTTTAAACTATCTTGAAAAAACTGTTGTTGTTGCTGTAGTTTTAATTCGTGCTTTAAAACTATGTTTTGAGCTTCTGAAATAGAAAGTGAATCTCTGAAATTATTATATTGTTTTAAGTATTCAAAAGCCCTTAAATATTCTCCCTTTGCCTCATAAATTTGGTAAAGTAATTGATTGGCATCTGTAATAATTGTAAAATCTTTTTTTGTTTGACCTATTTGTAAATATTTTTTTGCATAAAAAGCAGCTTCATATAAGTTTTTGTTTTTAATTTGGAAAAGGGCATAGTTTTTATAAATAATTGTTAAAGTATAGTCGTCTTTATTTTTGAGGGCTATTTCTTCTGCCTCTGATAGGTAATATTTTGTAGAGTCTAATTGATTTAATTCAAGTTTTATTCTTGATAAAATAGCCAATGTTTCAGGTTCAATGTCTGTTGAGTTTTGTTGGGATATTGATTTTGCTTTAAATAGTATTTTTTCAGCCTCTTTAAAATCTTTTAGACTGACCAATGTTTGTGCTAAACCATTAAAGGCTATAACTAACATGGCATTGTAATTTAATTGTTTGCTAAGATCAATAGATTTTTTATAAAATTCTAGCGCTTTATCAAAACGTTCTAACCTTTGGTAGTTTTTACCTAAAGAATAATAGACTTCTGCTCTTAATGCGTTATCGTTATCAGGATTATTATCAGGTTGCTCAGTAATTTTTTCTAATGCCCCGTAAAGATACTCAATAGCGGACTCATAATCACCTAGGTGGAAATAGCAAAGACTCAAATACTTTAGTAAATACTTTTCATCTTTTAACAAGTGTATAGATTCTTTTATTCTTATACTTTCTTCTAATAAATAGATGGCTTGTTTATAGTCATAATTCAAATAACTTACATATCCTAATCCACTTAAAGTATTGGCTTTATAGAGTTTTATTTTTTTAGAATCCTCATCACTATGATCTTCTAAAAGAAGGTTGTTAGCAATTTGCAACCCTTGGTTGTAATATATATCTGCAGAGTCTGTATTGGTCTCTACTAAAATTTCCCCAATATTGTTTAGTATATTTATTTTTTCAATTTCATTTTCAGTTGAAGATAGCGCACTAAAAAGGGAGTCAATATGATGTGTAGAAAAACTGCTAAAAGATAAAAGCAGAAAAAAAATAAATAGATATTTTTGTTTTGAGTTCAGATTAAAAATGATTTACTCCAATTATTTCAAAATCAACATCTCTAAAAAGCATTTTAAATTCTTCTCCTGCTTCTTCCATGTCTTCATCATCAGTTTCAAAATACCATCTTACTTTAAAGTTAGTTTTGTCAGAAATGGCACGTAATTTTCTGATTAAATTTCTAATAATTAAAGTGGTACTGGTGTTAAAATACTCTAGTTTAAAATCTAAAAAAGTAGTTTCAGAAGGGGTTAAAATATATTCATCTATTTGAGTGTTTAAAGGTTCAAAAAACTCTTGCGGGTCTTCTGGTATAGATATCCCTTTAATGGTAATTGTTCCATTATTTGAATCAAATTCAATTCCTGGCGTTTTTACTGTTGGTTTAATTTGTAATGACATAGTAATATTAATGATAAGCAAATGTAATAAAAAAATATTACCTTTTTTATAAAAATACGTTGTTTTTCGACAAAGGTTATACTTTTGTTGATGTAATTTATGTATTCTTTATATGATTTTTATTTTTAACAGTAATCTTTTAAAATTATCGAGAAATGATTTAGTTTTATAAATTATAGTTCTGAAACTTCAATTATTTCAAAATTCAATTCATTAAAAATCAATTTAAATTCGTTTCCTGCATCCTCTAAGTCTTCATCTTCAGTTTCGTAATACCAATTTACTTTAAGGTTTTTGCCGTTAAGGTTTTCAGATAGATGTCTTAATAAATCTCTAATAACCATAGACATATTGGTGTTAAAATATTCTATTTTAAAATCTAATGTTATATTTTGGGGAGAATGGCTTAAAAAATCATCTATTTGAGCATCTAATTTTCGAAAGTTCTCTTGAGGATCTTCTTCTATAAATACTCCTTTAATTGTTATTAATCCATTTTTATTATCAAATATAATGTCTTGAAAATTCATAAGTATGTTGGTTAAATATCTGACACAAAAGTACAAAAAAACATCACTTTCAAAAAACTATTGACATAAATTTTGAATACTTACATTTTGCCCATGTTGTTTGGCGGTTTGAAACTTGTCACAAGCCTTGTGTAAATTACCTTGCGATACGTAACAAGAGCCTATTAAAACATAGGCTTCAGAAAATTCTGGATTAATATCTAATGCTTTGTTAAAGTTATAAATGGCTTTATTGGTTTCTCCTTTTTTAAATCTAACTTTACCAGCTAATAAATAGGCTTCTGCACTTTTTGGGTTTAATTTTAGCACTTGATTGATTTCAGGAATAATGTCATTAATTTTTCCGCTTTGCCATAATACTTGGGCTTTTAAAAGATAAGCTTTTTCAAAGTAGGGGTTTAGTTTTACAGCTACATCTAAATCTTGTATGGCTTCTTTAAACATTCCTAATTGTTCAAATCCTTCAGCTCTAGCATAAAGCAAATCAAAATTGTTAGGGTCATCAATTAATTGTTTAGTAATTTTACGGATTGAGTTTTCAGCTCTTTCGTTATTTTTTTTTTTGATAGATTCTGGTGTAACCAAATCCATTTCTTCAATTAAATGATGCGCTTCTCCATACTTATCAATTACCCAAAGTACGTACCTAATGTCAACAGCTATATTTCTACATCTTGATTCGTCAAACATAAAATCACTCATGGTACTTTCCCAACTGCGGTCAAAATTAATGCCCATCAAATAACCATCAGCACTAATTACTGGCGATCCTGAATTTCCGCCTGTGGTGTGGTTAGATGCTGTAAAACAAACCCATAATTCTCCATCTTGTGTGTACTGACCAAAATCTTTATTTTTGTATAATTCAATAAATCTATCTGTTAATTGAAAATCTGGGTTGTTGGGGTCGTATTTTTGCATAATGCCATCAATGGTAGTGTAATGGGTATATACCATACCGTCATAAGGAGCAGAGCCATCAATTTTTCCGTAAGTAATTCTCATAGTTGAATTGGC
>CAYQRJ010000076.1:0-3489 GCA_964419855.1 uncultured Crocinitomix sp. | reverse complement strand
TGGGTTATAGTTTTTAAAAAAACTTTTGGTTGAAGATTTAAGCCTTTCAATTTCAGCTTCTAATTTGCCCTCAGCTTTTAATTTTTCATAATTTTTAGCAATGTTATTAAATCCTGATGAGAATCTAATAAATTCTGGTCCTACATAAAAATATTCTATAAACATTGAACGGGCAAACTCGTACTTTTCGTTTTCATTTTGTAAATCTGCTAACTCTTTAATTAATGGAAAATATTTTTGTTTCCATTCGGTTTTTTCAGCCGCTTTAGCCATATAAATTTCTTCCCATTGTGCTTTTTTATCTAAAGCATGTAATTCTTTTAACCCTTTTATTTGACCAATCCATTTTTTCCACGCATTAGCAATTCGTGCTTGTTTGGAGGCGTATTGAATTCTAATTAAATCATCTGCATTCATTTTTGGTTTTAAAATATCTAATGTTTTTTGTCGCATAGCAATTCGGGCAGGGCGTTCTTTATTAATAATAAATTCAAGTTTACGTTTGCTGTAATGTTGGTCGGTAGAGCCTGGAAAACCATAAATCATAGTAAAATCGCCTTGTTTTTTTGGTAACATACTAATAGGTAAAGTGTAGTCTGGTTGGTAAGGTACGTTTGTTTTATCATATTTAGCCGATTGATTTGAAGCGTTGGCATAAATTCTAAATACAGAAAAATCTCCTGTATGACGTGGCCATACCCAATTGTCAGTATCGCCTCCATATTTTCCAATGGCAGAAGGTGGTGTACCAACTAATCTAATATCATTAAAATCTTCTGTTACCAACATAAAATATTGGTTTCCTAAATTAAAAGGTTTAATTTTAGCTTTGTAATTTGTTCCAGCAATGGCTTCTTTTTCTAAACGCTTAATGTTGGCTTTAATTAAGCTGTTAATTTCTTTTTCAGATAAGTTATCAGTTACGCCTTCTAATACTTTTTTGGTAACATCATCTATTCTTTTAACAAATGTAACGTGCATCCATGGGCAGGCTAATTCATCAGCAAATGTTTTAGCCCAAAATCCATCTTTAAGGTAATCGTGTTCTAAAGATGAATGCTTTTGTATGGCATCAAAACCACAATGATGATTAGTTAAAACCAATCCTTGATTTGAAACAATTTCGGCAGTACAGCCCCCATTAAATTGAATAACTGCATCTTTTAAAGAGGAGTGATTGGTTGAGTAGATTTGATCTGCCGATAATTTTAAACCATACGTTTTCATATCGGAATAAAACATATCAATTAATGATGGAATCCACATGCCCTCTGTGGCGTTTAATTTTAATCCAAAAAAGGTGATTAATAATAAAAAAACTATTTTTTTCATTGGTCAAATATTTTATAAGCCAACAAATTTAATGTCTTTTTTTGATTATTCCATATTCATAGATTAAACATTTGTTTTTTCTATACTTTTGTGTAGATTTCAGAATCAACCAACGCTTGTTTTCAAATAGTAACGATTTGTGAACAAATAATCTCCTAATAATAAGGAAGCAAATGCCATATTAAAAATAAAAAATCTTATTTTTGCACAAATTTTAATGAATGATTCGCTTAAATAACCTTTCTTATCACTTACCTCAAGGCTTTTTATATAAAAACATCAATTTATTTATTGATAAAGGTGATAAAATTGGTTTAACAGGTAAAAATGGAGCAGGAAAATCTACTTTGTTGAGGTTAATATCAGGTGAAATTACACCAACAGAAGGCGATATTACTAAAAATAAAGGTTTAAGAGTAGGGTATTTAACTCAAGATATTTCTATTAGAAAAGACATTACCATTCAAGATTATTTAGAACAATCTAACACAGAGGTTTACAATTTATTAAAACAAAATGAGGAGGTCAATCACCAATTAACCACCCGTACAGATTATGAATCTGAGGCCTATTCTAAATTAATTGAGGACATTACTCATATTAATGATAGATTAACCATGTTAGATGCTCATCAGTTTCCTGAAAAAATTGCTAGTGTTTTAAAAGGGCTAGGATTTAAACAATCTGATTTTGGCAGAGAAATAGGTGAATTTTCGGGAGGGTGGCAGATGAGAGTAGAATTAGCCAAATTATTGGTTAATAATCCAGAAGTTTTATTAATTGATGAGCCTACTAATCATTTAGATATTGTGTCTATTCAGTGGTTAGAGAATTATTTAAAAAGTTTTAAGGGCGGTTTAATGCTCATCTCTCATGATCGTATGTTCCTTGATAATGTAACCAACAGAACAGTTGAAATTGCTAATCAAAAATTGTATGATTATAAATGTAATTACTCCAAATATTTGGTGTTACATCAAGAGGAAATGGAACGTTTGGCAGCCTCTAAAAAAAATCAGGAAAAAGAAATTGAACGCACACAGCAACTAATTAATAAATACAGAGCCAAAGCCAATAAAGCTGCATTTGCTCAATCGTTGATTAAAAAGTTGGACAAAATGGACATTATTGAAGTGGATACCATTGAACGGTCAGCTTTTTCTTTAAGATTCCCTGTTAATCAACCATCTGGTAAGGTGGTGTTAGAATTAAAACAATTAAGCAAATCTTATGGCGACAAAATTATATTTAAAGGCATTGAAAAACTGTTAGCACGAAACGAAAAAATTGCCCTTTTAGGTCCAAATGGTGTTGGTAAATCTACTTTTTTAAAAGCCATTACCAAATCAATAGATTATGAAGGAGAAATTATTTACGGTCATAATGTTAAAATTGGATATTTTGCTCAAGATAGTGCCGAAAAATTAGATTCAAACAAAACGGTTTTTGAAACCATTGACGACATTGCTGAAGGTGAAAAGCGAAAAGATATTCGTAAAATTTTAGGGGCTTTTTTATTCTCGGGTGAGGATGTTGATAAAAAAGTAAGCGTATTGTCTGGAGGAGAACGTACCCGTTTAGCTATTTGCCAACTGTTGTTTTACGATTTTAATTTTTTAATTCTTGATGAACCTACCAATCACCTTGACCTTAACTCTAAAGACATTTTAAAAGAGGCATTAAAAGCTTATGAAGGTACTTTATTGTTAGTGTCGCATGATAGGGATTTTTTAGATGGTTTGTCAACTAAAATTTGGGAAATAAAAGATTACAACCTTAAAGAGCATTTGTTTGATGTAAAAGAATTTTTGCAACGAATTGGAGAGGATACTTACGACAATCAAGATAAAAAAGATATTAAAGCCAAGCAAAATACTCAACCTAAAGCCGAAAAAACAACCAACAATAAAATTGATAAAGATCAACAAAAACTAATTAAAAAATTAGAAACAAAAATTAAAAATGCCGAACGCAAAATTGACAGTTTAGAAAAAGAACTAGAAGCTAAAACCGTTGAGTTAGAATCGGCAGATTTTAATGATACTAATGCCTATCAAAAATTATTAGATAGTTTCACTATCACTCAAAAAGAACTGGACAACACCATGGAACAATGGGAAAACCTATTGTTAGAATTGGAGGAGGTTAGTAGTTGAG
>CAYQRJ010000075.1:8518-10316 GCA_964419855.1 uncultured Crocinitomix sp. | reverse complement strand
AAAGAAATATTTGCGCCATGCAAGGCATGGGGAAAGGTAAACGCAGAAGAAGACGCTAATTATTCTCTGCTCATAAAAAAAGGCTTATTTATATAGGAAAAATTGTTTGCATATTTGAGTACAAAACGTAAATTCATCAACAAAAAACTTACCAACTATCTAAACATTTCTCTTAAGTACACTTTTTGAGCTTCTCTTATAATAATTTGATGAGAAAGAAATGTAACATCTTGGTTATTTATAAAAAACATCCATTGTTTTTCGGCTAAATCTACTTGATAAATAAATTGTTGTAACTGCCCCACCCTCTCTAATTCTTTAATAATGGGCAAAAGTTGATGCGTAACCATATCTAAATTGTCATTAGACTCACTAAAAACAAGAGCATCTACAATTAAACCATTCAAATCTTTATTGATTTGATTGACTGTTTTTAAAGCAAAATTCTCAATGTTAAATTGAGCCTTTAATTGATTAATTGTTGTTAAATTAGACATCTTTATAATTGTAGTGTCAAAATTACGATTATTTTTGTTGAAAATTAACGTTTGTAATGAAAGTATTCAAATTTGGTGGGGCTTCTGTTAAAAATGCAGACGCTATAAAAAACGTAGCAAAAATTTTATCAACACATTCTCAAAATCAATTGATTGTTGTGGTGTCTGCTATGGGTAAAGTTACCAACTTATTAGAAAAACTAACCCAGCAGTATTTTAACGAAAATTCTACTGTAGAATTAGTTGATAATTTTAAATCTTTTCACAATCAAATCATAGAAGAATTAAATATTAAAAATTTAACACAAATAAACTTGGTTTATCAACAGTTGGCTTAT
Organism: uncultured Crocinitomix sp.; assembly: GCA_964419855.1. GTDB lineage: Bacteria > Bacteroidota > Bacteroidia > Flavobacteriales_D > Crocinitomicaceae > Putridiphycobacter. The sequence continues at coordinate 9,481 of CAYQRJ010000075.1, read as the reverse complement.
AAACTTTCATTGCCAAAATCTGATAATTACAACTTTGAATATGACCAGATTGTTAGTTTTGGAGAGTTAATGTCCACCACAATTATCAATGAATACTTATTGCAAAACAATTTCAATTCAGTTTGGTTTGATGTTAGAAAAGTGATAAAAACTGATACCAAATGGAGAGAAGCAAAAGTGGATTGGAATTTAACACAAACTAAATTTACAACTGAGCTGTTACCCGTTTTATCAAGTAAAGATATTGTAATAACACAAGGGTTTATTGGTTCTACACTAACTAACCACACCACCACTTTGGGAAGAGAAGGTTCTGACTTTACAGCTTCTGTTTTGGCATTTATTGCCAATGTTAAGTCCGTAACTATATGGAAAGATGTGCCCGGAATGTTAAACGCCGACCCCAAATATTTTACAGGGACGGTATTGTTACAACAAATTTCATTTAAAGAAGCCATAGAATTGGCATATTACGGAGCATCTGTCATACACCCAAAAACTATTCAACCATTAAAAAACAAAGAAATTCCACTTTATATAAAATCATTTTTAAATCCAAACGATAAAGGTACAGTTATTCAATCTTCAATGGCTTATGATGCTAATGTTGCATCTTATATTTTTAAACCCAACCAAGTGTTGTTATCTGTAACACCTAAAGATTTTTCTTTTATTATTGAAGATAATTTAAAACAAATTTTTTCTATTTTAGCTGATGAAAATGTAAGGGTCAATCTTATGCAAAACTCGGCAGTTAGTTTTTCTTTTTTAATTGATGATAAATATGATTTACAGCATTTGGTAAATCATTTTAAAACAGATTATAAAGTAAAATACAATAAAAACGTTGAATTGTTAACTGTTAGACATTACAATGATAAAATTATTGAACGTTTAACCAATGGTAAACAAGTGTTGTTAGAACAAAAAACAAGGCAAACCGCAAGAATGGTACTTGAATAA
>CAYQRJ010000075.1:0-8418 GCA_964419855.1 uncultured Crocinitomix sp. | reverse complement strand
AATAGCCACCTTATCTTTTCCATAATTAAAGGTATTTGCAACACATTGGTGTAGTGTTGGGGCTTTTTTACCATTTACAATATGATTTACACCAGTTAAAATCCTTGCCTCATCCCATAAATTTTGATTAATGAACTGAGTTAAAGTATATGTCCCCCCTTCAACTATTATAGATTGAATATCTTTTTTATAAAGCTGATGCAATAAGTTAGGTAAAGAAAAATCATCTAATTTAATATACTCAACATTTTTAATCACTTTATTTTTAATTTGATTAAAGATGATGGTTTTAGCATCAGAATTAATCATATTTTTATTGGAATAATCAATCTTTAAATGTTTATCAATAACCATTCTAACGGGATGGTTTCCGTAATAATCTCTGCAAGTTAAATTGGGGTTGTCATTCTCAATTGTTTTTCTGCCAACCAAAATACCGCTCTCCTCTGCCCGCCATTTATGAACTAACAATTTGGTTTCAGGCTGAGTAATCCAAAACACACCTTTTTGTTTATCTGACCGATTAATATCCATAAAACCATTAGCTGTTTGTGCCCATTTTAAAATGATGTAAGGTCTTTGTTTAGAGTGAAACGTAAAAAAACGCCTATTCAAATGTAAAGCTTCTTTCTCTAACACCCCAACTTTAACATTAATACCAGCATTTTTCATTTTTTCAATACCTTTTCCCGCTACCTCAGCATAACTATCAACACAACCAATTACCACACGTGGTATTTTTGATTCAACAATTAAGTTGGAGCAAGGAGGGGTTTTTCCGTAATGGGCACATGGCTCTAAATTAACGTAAATAGTAGATTGGCTCAATAACGATTTGTCTTTAACAGAATTAATGGCATTTACCTCAGCATGAGCTTTTCCACATTGTTGGTGATAACCTTCTCCAATAATTTTATTATTGTTGACTATTACACATCCCACCATAGGATTTGGAGCTACGTTACCCTTACCAAGTTTAGCCAACTCTAAGGCACGTTTCATATATTTTTTATCATCAAAATTATCCATTGGTGATGAATTTTCGTTTCATTTTAAGTAACCAATCATTAATATCTGACGACAATTTGAATTTGATAATAACAAGCCAATATAATGTAGTTATTAAACTAAAATTAATAACAATTTCAAAAATAGGGTTGAGATTGTATTTTAAAACTGATGCCAAACCAATAAACCCTAAAACCACAATTAATGTTTTAAAAAACTGGGTGTTAAATGGTGATAATTTAAACGTTTTGTAAAGAAATACACCTCTAAAAACATTTATAATAGTTAAAGCTAAAAATGTAGCTATTCCTGCACCTAAAATACCATAAAGAGGTATAAAAATTAAGTTAAAAACCACAGCTAAAACTGCTAATGTTAAGTTAAAATAAGTGTTAAACTTATATTTTTCAGAGGCATCTATTATTTCGGCATTAACACCAGTTGATAACTCTATTAATCTACCTAAACCTAAAATAAAAAAGGCATATTTAGCGTAAGCATAAGGTTGTAAAGCTTTAAACTCTAAAACAGAATCTATGCAAGCCCAGCCAACAATAAATAAATATCCGCCAACTATCATTAAATTTAATGCGCTTTTTGAATAAATAGATTGCAAATTATCAAAATCATTATCTTTCCATGATTCAGAAATAACCACTTGAGATATTTTAGAAACATTTTTTTGTGGAATCATAATTAAAGCGGCAGCAAAAAAGAAAATAGAATAAACCCCTACCTCATCCTCAGAATTAAAAGGAATTAATTTTTCTATCATTAACACATCAATGTATTGTAGAATAGCACTTGTTGCACCAGTTAAAATACCAAACAAAATATAAGATTTAATAACGTGACGCTCTGCCATTAATTGAGAAGTAGGAAGTTTTACTTTTTTAGTTACATAAAAAGCATAAAACAAAGTAAATAATCCAGGAAAAGACAAAGCTAAACAATATAAATAAACAAAACCTGAGAAATTAACAATTGTAAAAACATATAGCGTGATGGCGGTTAAAAAAATAATTTTAGATACAAAACCTTCTAAAAACGTGCCAATAACAGTTTTAAAAAGCATTCTGATGTACCCATCAAGGTTCATAAATAATATTCTAAAAAATATTAAAATTGGAATTAAAAACACAAAGGGTTTTATTAAACTATTTTGGTTAAGTTTATCTCCAAAATAATCATCTTTAAAAATGTAAAATAAACTAACACCAATAAAAGTTCCTAATAAAGACAATGCTAAACCCAAAGCTAAAAAACCAGAGTGCCCATTATCCTCATCTCTATATTTTGGAAATAATTTTTTTAAAATGAGGTTATAACCAAAATTAAGGGCAACAATAAATACCCCCGAAATGGAGTCTAAAAGAGCTAAAACACCAATTTGAGCTTTTTCCAGAACAAAGGGCATTATCATTCTGGTTATAGCACCAAAACCTATACCTACAAAATTAATTAAGGTAGAACGTAAAGCTTGTTTTTGAATGATGCCCATTGATTGTCAATTCTATTCTTCAATTAATTCTATCATATGTAATTCAGGGGTATAAATAAAAGCACATTTTTTATTGTTAAACGCTTCAGACTTAAAGCTTGTAATTAAGTGTGCTCCTTTTTGACAAAGATTTTCAAGAGTTTTGTCAAAATCTTTTACTAAGTATCCAGTATGATAATAAGTGTGTCTTTTTTTTAATAATTTGCCCACTGCAGAATCCAAACTTAAAGGTTCAACAAATTCTATAAAAGTTTGGTTACCAATTTCAACAAAACAAACTTTAACTTTTTGAGAACTAATGTTAAAAACTTCTGATACTGATTTAAAACCCAACATTTCTGTATAGGTTTTAATTGATTCTTCAATACTTTCTACAACACAACCTATGTGATGAACTTTTAAATTTAAGTCCATTTTTTATTTATTTTCTAAGCAGTTAACTATATCTCCAACAGTTTTAAAGTTATGAATTTCTGCTGAGGTAAATTTAGTATTAAAATGTTTTTCAATCATTACTAATAATTGAATATGAGTAATTGAATCCCAATCATCTATATCATTAGCTGATGTTTCATTAGTTATTGTTAGAGTTTCTTCATCAAATAAATCTCTAAATATTGTTTGTAACTGAGTTAGTGTTTCTTCCATTATATTATTGTTTTTGCGTTAAAAATGCTCCATACATTAGCGTTATTTTTAATTTTTCTGCCATTTCAGGAGATACATCTTCTACAAATTTAGTTATTTCTTTTTCAATATTAAAGCCTCCTTCATAAATAACTTGCCTAATGTCCTCTGCATTTCTAAATAAATAGATGTGATCTATAGCTGGAGCATTAGCAGGTGTAGTCATAAATAACACTCCGTTAGGTTTTAAAAGTGATTTTATTTTTTTTAGTAATTCAACGGGTTTTTCAACGTGTTCGAGTACTTCTCCCATTGTAATAAAATCATACTTATCATTGTCTTGGGGGGTAAAATCAAAAATATCAGATAAAATATAGTTAACGTTATCATTTTTTATAAATCTTTTAGACAACTCTATAGATGTTGGGCTAATATCAACCACATCAAACTTTGTATTTTTATTAAAAATGCTTAAAGCTTCCGAAATGTACATGCCATGCCCTGCTCCAATTTCAAGATAATGATTAACTTGATTTTTATAATGAGGTAAATTATTTTGAAAAAATAAAAATATATCATTGTGATGCACCCACAACACTTGCGACAACAATAAACCGTGCATATAATACTCCATTACATCAGGGTTATTATACACTCTTTTTTTGGCGTCTTCAAAAGATTTTGTGGAGTATTCATCTGTTCTTAAAAAAGACATATATTCTTGCGTAAAATCTGATAACATTTTTAAATAACAATCTACACCATAATCTAAATCTTTATTCAAATCCTTTGCAAAAACCTCATACTCTTCTAAAAATTGATTTGCTTTTTGAATGTATTCTGGTGATTGTTTGCTCATGTTAGTTTTAAGTTTTTTTGCATGAACAGGATTTACATTTTCAATTTTAGAAATAATAGTGTCTAATATCTTCATTATTAATTATTTTTAATTTTAATATAATTTTTTTGTGACTGATAACTCATTAAATCAAGTTGCCATAAATTGCTATTAGCTTTAAATCCTAACTCTTTATATAAATTTTTTACTAAGGCATTTTTAGGTGTTGGAATATATTCTCCTATAATACTTTTGATATTTGGCTTATTTTTAGCTAAATTTACCATGTAATTGATGATAAATTTTTCAACATCTCTTTTAAGCACCCTACAACTCATTACCCAAGTGTCAATAAATAAAGAATCTGTGTTAATTTTTAAAATGATAATACTTACTAATCCGTAATCACCATATTTATCTTTTAAAGATAACGAAAAACAAGCATAATCTTTAGATTGCTGAAAACTTTTTAATTCTTGTTCTGAATAGCGTTTGGTTCTTAAATTAAATTGGTTAGACCGTTGAATTAATTGTGCTATTCTTGGTAAATTAAAGTCATTAAAAGGTTCAATAGTCGCTTCCATTTCCAATTCTTTTAAAAAGTCTGTTTCACTTGAAAATTTTTGTGCTATTTTTTTTCTTTCGCTTTCTGCTTGATATTGTTTTGTTCTTTTAGTGTCGTTTTTTACAAAAGAATTGGTTTCAAATAAATTTAAGGTTTTAAGGTACTCAACATATTCGGCTGGGTCAATTGGTAAATCTGGCACTGTAATTTCAGGCACATTGTTTTTAACCAACTCTCTTTCAAATTTATTGTCATCAATAAACACCATTGAATCAAATCCTATATTTAAAACATTTTGTATATATTTAATGTTATCGGCTTTATTCTCCCAATTAGCAACAAAAACTGATATATCATCAAGCTTAATTTTCATTTCGGGATGATTAATAAAAACATTTTTTGCAACATTTTCGTAGTTTTTTGAACATATTGCTAAAATAATTCCTCTTTCTTTTAATTCTTTTACCCAAAGCTGAAAATTAGTAAATGCTTTTCCTATTCCTAAATTACCAATTTGAATATTTTCTATTCCGTCATCTCCAATTATACCTCCCCACATTGTATTATCTAAATCTAAAATTAAACATTTTTTAAACACACCGTTTTGAGCAAGTATTATATCCATAATATATTTAGATATAACTGGTAAAGCATCCATACTAAAAGTCATATCGTTATTAACCAACATTTGCGGAGAAAAAGCAGACTTGTCACCTAATCTTTGATGAATTAATTTATAATCAAGCACTAAAAAAGAACGGTTTTTTTGAGCTAAATTCATTAACTCAAAATTTAATTTTCTTATTTGATATAAATATGAATATTCAGTACTGTTGGCATAATTTCCAAAAACCGAGTCATCCTCCTCTTGAAAATTAAAGTAAACTACTGACTTTATTTTTTTATGTTCTAAAATTTGATTAATCGATTTTTGAATATGTTTAATTTTATCATCAGCAAATGTTTGACGTTCCTCAAGTGATAAATTGTAAAAACTTTTCTTTAATTTTTGATTGGTTTCAGAAAGAATAACAAAATCAGCATCAGAATTATAAAAGTCAGAGCCAAGATTAAAAACTTGCAAATCAATTTGATTATAATCTGCTTCAAAAAGGTTTAATTGATAACCATATTCAATGGCGTAGGCAGATAAGGTTTTATTTAAAAATTGGGTAGATGAATCTCCTAACAAAGCAACATTTATGATAGGAAAATTAGAATAATCTTTTTTTAAATTTTTTAATAATTGATTAAAAGGTTTTATCATCTTTTTAAATGGTTTAATATTTTATTGGCTAAATTAATAGAAAACTTAATAGCAGATACTTTTCTAAAATGATTTCCATCTCTATAAAGGTATTTTTGGGGTAGGGTTGTAAAATTTAAGTAAGAAACATTATTTTCTTTGGCAAGTTGATGCATTAAAGAATCAAAATTTGGCATTTGTTTATTTTCATATTCAATAATTTTTTGATGTACTGGCATTCTAACAATATATACATTTCCGTAATTTTTTAAATAATTAATGGTTTTAGCCAAATAATTATATCTTACCTCAGAAAATTTATATTTATTTGTTTTAGAATTAATTAATTTTTCAATTTCTTGCTCAGTTCTTTTTTTGAAAAAAGCAGAATCGGAAAAGAAATATTTCATTTCAAACCATCCGTCTTTATGTACGTATGTCCAAACGCCCTTTTTTATTTTTTTATTTTTTTGTAAATAATTAAACATATTATTTTCTATCTTTTTTAAAATAATATTACCCCAACCATACTCATAACCATTTAACAAATAATCGTAATTAGGGCGTCCGTTAAAGTGCGAAATATTGGCTAATGCTAATTTGTTTTCTCTAAAATTTTCCACATCATTTGGATTATTAGGTAAAGAGGAAATTGTCATTGGTAAAACAGATAAAATAAACATACCCGTTTTATTCTTTTTATCTATTTTTTCTACAATAGCTTTATAATAAGCATTACCATAAGGAGAAACTGTGTTTGCAAATGCATAATTAAAAAAGTTAGTTTTAAGGTGATGTGCATTAAAAACAGAATCAAGTATAGATGGCATAATACCAACATTAGCTCTTGACGCACCAACAATTAAAGATGTTTGTTTAGGACTGGCAACTTTAATATAATACGGATCTGAATAACCATCTGCTAATTGAGCCAAACCAAAATGTAAGGTTAAAATAACAATAGATAATATGCTGCTTTTTATTAAAAATGACTTCATATTTAAAATTGAAAATAGATAAAATCGTTACTACTAAAACGACCAAAAAATACAATTATTAGAATCATTACCAAATAAATTGTCCATCTTTTGGTTGATGATAAATTTTCTATTTGTAACACATGTTTTTTGTCCTTTCTATACCATTCTACAATCATAAAAAACACCATAAATAATAACACATATATTAACCTAAATTTAGGAGCTAAAATAGAGGGGAATGTAAATAATGATTTAGAAAAAATGTTTGAAAAATAAGCTAAAGCATCCGTTACAGATTGAGAACGAAAGAATATTAAAGAGGCTGTAAAAAAAGAAAATGTTGCTACTGTACCTATAAACACATATAATTTTTGGTTCATTTTCTTTTTGATTTTTTTCTTTTTTTTCTTGGTTAAAATTTCATAACTGATAACTAATCCTTGAAGTAATCCAAACACAATAAAAGTCCAATTAGCACCATGCCATAACCCAATTAACACAAATGACACAATGGTAGAAAACAAAATACTTTTCATTCCCCAATTTCGTGTTTTTATAGCTAATGGCGTATAAAGGTAATCTCTTAACCATGATGACAATGAAATGTGCCATCTTCTCCAAAAATCAGTAACATTAGCAGAAAAATAAGGAAATCTAAAGTTTTCCATCAAATCAAATCCAAATAATTTAGCAGTTCCAATGGCTATATCAGAATAACCAGAAAAATCTGCATATAACTGAAAAGCAAACATTAGAATACCTAACACTAATGTGCTACCTGAAAAATCATCATAATCATTAAAAATTTTTGTAACATAAACCGTGGCATTGTCAGCAATAACAACTTTTTTAAAAAAACCCCAAAGTATTTGTCGCATACCATCTACTGCTTTTGCGTAAGAAAAAGACCGTTTAACTTCAAATTGAGGAATTAAATGACTTGCCCGTTCTATTGGACCTGCCACTAACTGTGGAAAAAAACTGATATATGCTAAAAATATTGATAAATCTTTACAAGCCTTCAAGTCTTTTCTATATACATCAATAGTATAACTCATTGATTGAAAAGTGTAAAAACTAATTCCAACAGGTAAAACAATGTTAAGTGTAGCATCATCTAAATTAATTCCAAAAGTAGAAAATAATTCCGCAAAATTATCCATAAAAAAGTTATAATACTTAAATATAAATAACGTTGAAAGATTAATAAAAACACTAAGGTATAACCAATGTTTTCTTGTTTTTTCTTTATCTGTTTTATCAATTTGAAGTGAGATAAGATAATCTGAAAATGAACTAAAAAAAATGAGAGCTAAAAAGCGCCAATCCCACCAACCATAAAAAAAATAGCTTGCAATAATTAAAAGAATATTTTGTCGTTTAATACTTTTAGATGCCAAAAACCAATAGCTTAAAAAAACCACAGGCAAAAACAAAACAAAAGCAATAGAGTTAAATAACATTTTTAATACAAAAAATTTAATCTGCGAATTTAACTAAAAAAAACATTAATCTTTTCATCAAAAAAATATTGTTAACCCGCAAAATTCGCCACTATATTATTGTTATTTAGTTAAAATAAAGAAAATCAACTCATAAAAATAATTATTATACAATTTAATAACACCCAAATTTGAGGGAGTTTGAAATTAT
>CAYQRJ010000074.1:0-10429 GCA_964419855.1 uncultured Crocinitomix sp. | reverse complement strand
CTACAAAATTTGGTGATTATATCGCTCTTAAAAAATATATGTGGGTTTTTTCAGCAAAAGGTACTGTAACAAATTATATAGAGAAAAACAAAATTGGAAAAGTATTTTATAGAAATACACAAAATTTAGAAAAAGAAATATTTAATGAATTTAAAAAAATAGAACGTAATGTTAACAGACAGTTTAATCCATATTATGATTCAACAAGCTTAAATATTGAAAACATTACTAAAGAATTGATTAAAGTAATTAATATTAAATAATCCAACGCAACACTTCAAAAGTTTCAGCATATTTAGTATTTACCTGAATACCTCTTACAGTAGCTAAAGACTTTATAAAATCTTCATTTGCATAAGGTCTATGTGCTTGAGATTTATACTTTTTTAGTGCTTCAATTTTAACCTGTAACTGTTTGTTTGTCAATTTATAAAAGCATGATGTTTTAAATGAAATGTTATTCCAAGGCATTTCATAAGATAATATTGAAGTAAATTTAAAAGCCCTTAAAGCTTCATCAGCAATTGTTTTATGATCTTGATGTAAATCATTTAAAGATGGAATAAAAACCAAGTCTGGTTTGATTTTGGTACGCAACTTTATAATGTCATCTAGTATCTCTTGTCTGTGGAAATTAAATGTTCTAACATCATACTTAAACAAAAATAAGTGTTCAGGCTTAATTCCTAAAACCTTTGTTGCAGCCTTAACTTCAGTTATTAAAATATCTGATGGAAATTCATCCAAAACCGATCTTTCACAAGCCGAAAAAGCTGCATAATAAACTTCATTTCCTTCTTCAATCAGTTTATTTATTGTTCCACCACATCCAAATTCACCATCATCTGTATGAGGAGCTAAAACAAGTATTCTTTTCATTGGGATAATGATTAATTAGACAAATTTAATATTAATATTCTGATTAGAACCTAGCTTTTCTACCACCAAATTTAGTTCTTCTTTTGTATATCCAAGAGTAACTTCTAGCAAAAGAGTTTTTTGTTCTAATCACATAGCTATATGATAAAGATACCATCATAAAATTATCTTTATCTTTTGGGTCACCTCTTGGTCCAAATTTATTTGGTGAATAATAACCATAGTTATCAGGTAATGGATATTGAGATGCTGAATAAGACCCTAACTCAGGGTTTCTATTGGCTAAAATTGGTGCCATTGGGTCAGAACTCATTTTGTCTGGACTCACATAACTGGTACTTACATCATCTAAATAATCCGTAAAAGTCATGTTCCATGACATTTCAAAACCAAAACGGTGTTGGCGTTTATAAGTAAAGTAAAATCCTGCTCCTGTTGGTATAGATAAAACAACAGGTGAATATTTAACCCCTTCTGTCATTAAAGGTCTTAATTTATATTTTTGACCATTATATTCTGCTTTAGGACTGTGATAAAAAATACCCAATCCTGTAAAAAAGTAAGTTGAAAAATCCCATCTGTAACGTCCTGTTTTACCAACATCTGAAACAGTTAAGAAAGCTGGATAGTATTCTAATTTATTATTTATCATTAATAAATCATTTTTAAAACTTAAATTACGCCCTCTTCTGGCTCTGTTTAATGATTGAGCATCATCTCCTTGAATTCTTGCATAAGTAAAAGTACCTTGATATGCCAATACAGGATGAAAACGCCAACGCACAAAAGCACCTGTTGACCAACGGGTATCTTTAAGCTCTAAATTGTAAACAAATCCTCTGGCTAAATCTCCACTTCCAATATCTCCAAGATAATTAGCAACCCCAGCTCTAATACCAAAGCCTAAATTGTATCTTCTTTGAGAATGAGCAAATGTCAAAGAAAATAATAGTATAGTTAATAAGAGTACTTTTTTCATTTTAAATTAGTTATAGTGAACAAAGTTAATTGTTTTTTATAAATATTAAGACGTAAATATATAAAAAAGGTTGAAAATAAAGCATACAAATATTAAATTTATTAAATTCGTGCTTTAAAAAACAACAATTATGTCAAATAGAATTACCAATTTATTTAAGATAAAATACCCTTTAATACAAGCAGGAATGATTTGGTGTTCAGGTTGGGAATTAGCCAGTGCAGTTTCTAATGCTGGTGGTCTGGGAATTATTGGATCAGGCTCTATGTACCCTGATGTTTTAGATGAACACATTACAAAATGTAAACAAGCTACAAAACTTCCTTTCGCCGTTAATTTACCCATGATTTATCCTGACATTGACAAACATATTGAAACTATTTTAAAGCATAAAGTTCCTATTGTTTTTACTTCTGCGGGTAACCCAAAAACATGGACGCCTTTATTAAAAGAAAATGGAATTACTGTGGTTCATGTGGTGTCTAGCTTAAAATTTGCTTTAAAATCTGAAGCCGCTGGTGTAGATGCTGTTGTAGCTGAAGGGTTTGAGGCTGGAGGTCATAACGGCAGAGAAGAAACCACCACTATGACCTTAATTCCTATGGTAGCCAAACATTTAAAAATACCATTAATTGCTGCTGGGGGAATAGGTACAGGCAAAGGGATGTTTGCCGCTATGGTTTTAGGTGCTGATGGCGTACAAATTGGTAGTAGATTTGTAGCAACTAACGAATCATCTGCTCATCAAAATTTTAAACAAAAAGTACTTGAAACTAAAGATGGTGATACCCAATTAACACTTAAAGAATTAACCCCAGTTAGGCTGATTAAAACCAATTTTTACAATAAAGTTCAAGAAGCGTATCAAAAAGGTGCTACACCTGAAGAACTTAAAAAATTACTAGGTAGAGGCAGAGCAAAAAAAGGAATGTTTGAAGGTGATTTAGTTGAAGGTGAATTAGAAATTGGTCAAATTGCTGGTTTAATTGATGAGATTAAACCTGCCGCAGATGTCGTTAAAGAAATTATTAATGAATATCATCAAACTAAAAATGAAATCTGTAACACCAATCGATTTTCTTTTTAACTGCCTTTTTATTAACAAAAAAAGCAAATACAAAAAATGCAATGGTTATAATTAAATAACTTTTATATTTGCAAACTATAAAATAAATTTTATGAAAGTCAATTCAAACTACGCCTCTATTGATAAATTAGTTAAGCTATACAATTCTCCGTTAATGGATTTAATGTATCAAGCAGCAACTGTTCATAGAGAAAATCACAATCCAAATGAAATTCAAATGAGCTCTTTAATTTCTATTAAAACAGGTGGATGTTCAGAAGATTGTGGTTACTGTCCTCAATCGGCAAAATACAATACCGAGTTGGAAGTAAAAGCTATGATGGGAGTTGATGAAGTTGTTGAATTGGCTAAAAATGCTAAAAAAAATGGCTCTGCTAGAGTTTGTATGGGGGCTGCTTGGCGTGAGGTGCGTGACAACAGAGATTTTGATAAAGTAGTGGAAATGGTTCAAGAAATTAATCGCATGGACATGGAGGTTTGTGCCACACTTGGAATGATTAATGAACAACAAGCTGAAAGACTTAAAAAAGCTGGACTCTATGCTTATAATCACAATTTAGATTCATCAAAAGAGTTTTATAAAGATATCATTTCAACAAGAGAATACGACCAACGTTTAGAAACCATAAAAAATGCTCGTCAAGCTGGAATTTCTGTTTGCTCTGGTGGTATTATAGGAATGGGAGAATCTGTTGAAGATAGAGTTGGTATGTTAATGACCTATGTTCACATGGAACAACCACCAGAATCTTTACCAATAAATGCTTTGGTTGCTGTTAAAGGTACACCATTAGAAGAACAAAAGCCTGTTCCAGTTTGGGATATGGTTAGAATGATTGCTACTTGCAGAATTTTATTTCCACAAACCATTGTTAGATTATCAGCAGGTAGAACCTCAATGAGCCCTGAAGCGCAAGCCATGTGCTTTTTTGTTGGTGCTAATTCTATTTTTGCAGGCGATAAATTATTAACCACTCCAAATCCAGAGTTTAATGAGGACCAAGCATTGTTTAACGCTTTAGGCTTAACAACCAAAAAACCTTTTCAAGATGGCGAACAACCTGAAACTTTAGTAGATGAAAAAGTAGAACAAGCTAAAAAAATTAGAGCCGAACGTGAACAAAGAAAAAAAGATAAATCTTTTAAACCCCGTAAAATTGTGGTAGAGTGATTTTTTTACCCCCATTAACCTTGGATATTTACCCCACAAAGCACGTCACCTGCATGGTTTACAAAGTCCCAATCATCAATATCAAAATCTCACCCCGTAAAGCACGTCACCTACAAGGTTTACAAAGTTGAATTTTTAAGATTATTAAGCTTCTCTTTTTATTTCAACCTTTTGGGATTATCATTTATAAACCCTTTCCAACTGTTAGATTTTGACTTGTTATGCAAGCCTACTCCACCTTGAAAATAATGACAAACAGCCGCCGCTAATCCATCAGTAGCATCTAAATATTTTGGTAATTCTTTTATATCTAACAAACGTTGTAACATAGCTGCTACTTGTTCTTTTGAGGCATTACCACTACCAGTTATTGATTGCTTAATTTTTCTAGGTGAATATTCCTCAAACGGAATATTTCTGTTAAGTGCTGCAGCAATAGCCACCCCTTGTGCTCGTCCTAATTTTAGCATAGACTGTACATTTTTACCAAAAAAAGGCGCTTCTATTGCCATTTCATCTGGTTTATACTCTACAATGAGTTGGTCAACGCGTTCTAAAATGCGCTTTAATTTATCGGGGTGATCTTTTATTTTTTTTAAGTGAATAATTCCAAAATTAACCAAAGTTAATTGCTTACCTTTTATGTGTACCAAACCATACCCCATCTCTGATGTTCCTGGGTCAATACCTAAAATTATTTTATCTGTTTGTGGTTTCAATTATAATTGTTTTGGTGATATAATTTCAATTAAACTACCTGTTTCGCTTGACAAATAATTCCAATCATCAAATTCCATACTAAAATAAGCCAACTCACAAGTTGTTAAACTGATGTTTTGACCACTTAAATCGGATACCAAATCAGATATACCAAAATTATGCCCCACGTATAGCACTTTATCTTTATGGGCTAAGTTAGATATTTTTTCTTTAATGGTAGATAAATCTGCTAAATATAATTCCTCTAAAAAAGTAATATCATTTACCTTTAAATATTCATTAACAATATTAGTGGTGTCTTTTGTTCTCTGAGCAGAGGACGAAATAATTTGCTCAATTCCTTTATCAGCTAAAAACTGCCCCATTTTATGGGCTTGTTTTACTCCTTTTTGGCTTAAATGACGATCAAAATCTTTTAGGTTAACCCTTGAATCTTCTGCCTTTCCGTGTCTTAAAATAAAAAAAATCATAAAAAGTTGTGTTTTTTTCCAACCCAAAGATAATCATTTGCGTTAGTTAAAATAGAAATCAGTGTTGCAGTTTTTGGGTTTATCTGCAACACAAGTGAATAAAACTACTTATTCAATCTGTCCCGTGCATTGCGGGACAGATATTTTTACTAACTTTGACAGTACTGAATGATAGATCAAAACATAATAGAAGACTGTAAAAAAAACAACCGTAGGGCGCAAGAAAAGCTTTACGAATGGTGTTATGTTAAATTAATGCCTATGTGTGCCCGTTATCATAAAAATGATGAAGATGCACGACACGTCTTAAATATGGGATTTGTTAAAATTTGTAAAAACATTACCAAAGTAGGAGATGCTCCTTTTGAAGCTTGGGTAAGACGAATAATGAAAAACACCATTATTGACGAATTTAGAAAAAATAAAAATTATACTCAATTGGTTGATTTTAAAGATACTGATAGAGAATTAGAAATAAAAACCGTAAAAGTTGAAAATTCAGTTTGGAGTAAGTTAGAAACCGATATATTAATGGGAATGTTAAAAAGATTACCAGATGTATCTCGAAAAGTATTTAACTTATTTGTAATTGACGGTTACTCTCACCGAGAAATTGGAGATATGTTAGAAATGTCAGAAGGAACTTCTAAATGGCATTTGTCTAACGCTAGAAAATTATTAAAAGAAATGGTCATAAAACTGCAAAAAGCAGAAGACGAAAGAATGTGGATGAATGGATAAGTTTTTTGAAAATATGGACAATCGCTTTAAATCAATTGAAAATGAATTGAAATATAAATTTGATTCTAAATTTTGGGAACAAGCCGAAAATGATTTAAATAATGCCGAACTCGACAATGCTTTTGCTAATGCAGCCAAACAAACCATTGTTACTCCTAACATTGATTTTAACGACATTGATGATGCCTTTTTAGATGATGCTTTTATTGAAGCCGCTAAAAAAACACAGTTTGAATATCAATCAACCTATTGGAACGAATTTACTCAAGCCGAAAATTCTCTTTATTTTAATGATGCCTTTGTTACAGCCGCAGCACTTAGCCAAGTGGTTTATGATGCCAATTATTGGAAAGAAGCCGATTTAGCCCTACAAGCTGAAGGTTTACACCACGAATACAAGCCAGAATACTGGAAAGAAGCAGAACAACTATTAGTGCAAGATGCCCGCAAAGGTTTCTTCTTTAAATGGGGAGTAGCGGCAAGTATTTTATTGTTATTGTCTTTTTTAACTTACACCTTTAATCAACCTCAAATTGATGAGGCGCAAACTGCTCAACATCATTCTAAAAATAAAAATGACAATCATTCAACATTACAATTTAAACAAATAAAAGATAATGTGATTACTAATCATGTTGACAAAACTATTGAATCGCAATTAAATCAAGAACAGTTGTTAAATCAAAAAACTAATCATAATACAAGCGAAACTAATTTAAAAACAACCAATACAACTTCATTAAATCAATCTGTTTCATCATCTAATAATAATAATTCAAATGTTACTAGCAGTGATGTTGTTACCAACAATATCAATTATTCATCACAAAACAACAATAATATTAACCTTGTAAATAATGATGAAGCTAATAATAATGTGATGCCTAAAAACAATGCACCATCAATTGATAAAAATAACATTGAAAATGAAAATTTAAACGATTTTAATGAAAATAAAGATATTTCAACCATTCATCTCAACAATAAAAAATTAAATCACATTTCAACACAACATCAACCTTTACAAATTGAACAAAAAAGAATTGATTTAACGGCATTAAACACTAAACCAACTCACCTATTAGGTGTTGAGGTGGCAAAAGGGATTGGTAATAATTTTAACAATGACAATTTAAGCTTTAGAAACTCAATATATTTGTCTTACACTTTAATACCTTTTAGTCCTAAGGTTAAAAATTTATCTTATGGATTAGATTTAGGAGTGTATCACCAAAATTTAAACGAGTACGAGTACGAAACCAACTACAAAGTGTATCACATTGAAGGAAATGTAGATAATTATTGGTATAAAATGGTGTATAAGGACTTGGTTTACTTTTCGTCAAGAGCCAATTTGTACTATACCATTGCTAACAACCATAAATTAAAATTAGGTTTTGGAGTAGATAAATTAATGACATCAAGAATTGATATGAAGTATAAAAAAAATAATGATTTTTCTCCTCAATCTAGCAATGACCAATGGGGTTTAAACAAAGCCATAAACAACCTAGATTTTAGTATTAATTTAGCTTATCAGTTAGATATTAATTCTAAATTTGCATTTACTATTAATGCTAAACACGGCATTTTAGATAAAACCAATGATGATTATCTTGACAGAAAGAAAAATGACATTGACAAATCGTTATTATTAGGAATTAAATACACTTTTTTGAGAACCAATAAATGAAAAAAACAATATATATATTAACCATTTTAATTGTTATTTTATCAGTAGGATGTAA
Organism: uncultured Crocinitomix sp.; assembly: GCA_964419855.1. Taxonomy (GTDB): domain Bacteria; phylum Bacteroidota; class Bacteroidia; order Flavobacteriales_D; family Crocinitomicaceae; genus Putridiphycobacter. The sequence goes on along the minus strand of CAYQRJ010000074.1, from coordinate 2,634 downwards.
AAAAATTAAACCACCTGTTGATGAATCTGAAGCCAATGACCCTATTTATAAAATAGAAGGGTTAATGAATGGAGATTCTATAAAATTATACGTTGATGATTCTACTGTGTTTGTAGATAATGCTTTATATGATTTTAATGGGATTGAAGCTTATTCATCTACTATATCTGATGCAGAAAATGATTTTGAACTAAGGGTGGTGGTTATGCGACCTGAAATTTTTATTGATGAAGAAGGCGTAAAATTAATTGAAAGTAAAGATGTTGATTTTTTAATTGACCAAGAAGTATGTTTAGCCACAGATTTTGGTAATTCTAACCAAAACAACTATGTTCATATAAACATTGACAATTACGAATTTAGTGGCGGTCATTTTGGAACTCATGGTTACGGCTTATATCAAGCACATTTACAATTTCCAAACATTAATACAAATACTTACAATTTAGAATTACCTGTTGGATTTAATAACACCGTTTTAATTCCTAAATTTTATTTGAATGCCAACGGAAATGATTCGGTAGCATTTGTTGCTTACGATACCATTTCTCAATTAACACACCAATGGTTTATTGATGATGATTTAGTTAATACTCAATCTGCTTTTGTAAAAGATATAGGATTTGGATTACACACAGTAGAACATAAAGTAATTGACCAATATGGTAACCCAGCCCAGTATAAAACAATGTTTTATATGAATAATAATGATTTGGAATGGGTGATGAATATAGAAGAAAATATTTGTAATAATGATGGTTATGTTTCTAACAATTATGGCAGAGGATTTATAGAAGTGGTTAGAAAAGGAGAATTATTCACATCCCTTTACAATCCAAATAACTCCGCTTATAAGCTTAAAGTGTCGAATATAGAATATATTGTTGATGCCGCATCTCAATCCATAAAAATTATTAAATTTAACCTAAATTTTAATGCCGAATTAAAGAATAAAGATCAAACTGAAACCATTTTATTACAAAATATGCAAGGGGTGTTTCAGATTAAGATTGATTAAAACCTAAAAATATGAAAAAGAGAATTTTATTATTATCAGCCTTAGCGATAAGTAGTTTAACGCAGGCACAAATTACCATTAATGCTTCTGATTTACCTTCACCTAACGATACCGTTTTAGTTGGTATTTCTACTCAAACTAGTTTAGATTTTCAAACCACAGGAGCCAATTACACATGGGATTTTTCATCTTTAACAGCTAATTCGCAAAGAATAGATACCTTTTACAACGTATCATCAGCTAGCGCTTTGTATCAATTAAGTTTTAATAATTTTTTAACACCCAATTACAAAGCAGACTATTACAATAAATTATTAAATAACAATTTACCTAACATTCCTGGAGGGCAAGTATCTATTGATAAACCAGTATTTTTCACTAAAAACTCATCATCTAAATCAGAAATTGTTGGAATGGGGGTTGAAATTAATGGGGTTGAAATACCAGTAAAAGCTGATACCATTGATGAAGTCTATCAATTTCCAATGACTTATAATAACAGTTGGACTTCTCGTTCATACTTATATATGGATATGAACCCTGCTTTTGATGCCATTTTTGTAAGACATCAGTTAAGACAATCTATAGTTGATGGTTGGGGAACCATAACTACGCCATTTGGAACCTATGATGTGGTAAGGGTTAAATCAACCATCACTTATACCGATTCTGTAAAAATAGACATTACTGGAACAGGTAACCCTATATGGTTACCTATGCCAACACCACAAGACATTGAATATACTTGGTGGTCTAACAACAATAAAATTCCTTTGCTAAAAGTAATAGAACGTGGGGGTACAACCAACTCCATTGAATTTAGAGGAACAACTTCTTATGCAGGAGTAAATCAACAAAAAAATAATAATCCCCTTAGCATTTACCCTAACCCAACTACCAATGTATTAAACATTAACTTAGGTGATTATAACAACGCTCAAATTCAAGTGTTAGACATTACAGGAAAAACTATATTTAACACAAACACAACCAATACTACTAATTCTATTAACGTTTCATCATTTAACAAAGGCGTATATTTTATAAAAATAACCACAAACAACAAAACCATTACCAAGCAGTTTGTTAAACAATAATGATTGCAAACGTAATTAACCAAAACGATTACTTCCCGTACGGTATGCTGTTGCCTAATAGGCATGAATCAACTAATGCCTATAGATATGGCTTCCAAGGTCAAGAAAAGGATGACGAGATAAAAGGAGAGGGAAATTCCATTAACTATAAATACCGTATGCATGACCCTAGGGTTGGGAGGTTTTTTGCGGTTGATCCGTTGACGGCAAAATATCCACATTATACACCTTATTCATTTAGTGGTAACAAAGTTATAAATTCAATTGAGTTGGAAGGGCTTGAAGATTTTAAAATAACAGGAAATGATGCACAATTCTATGGAGGCATTAATGGTAAAACAATACCTGTGTCAAAATCAACAGCTAATTATTTATGAAAAAAATATGCTCGTTTTTTTAGTCAAAATATGGCTAATTATACTATTGTTTTTAGTAGAGATGTTCATAAGTCAGAACATGTTGAAGAGAGCTTCTGGGGTATCTTTAGAGTTCAGAAAACAACAATAACTGAAGCTGTAC
>CAYQRJ010000073.1:0-10517 GCA_964419855.1 uncultured Crocinitomix sp. | reverse complement strand
AAGGATTAAATCTCTAATAAAAACAACTAAAACCAAAACATATTCAGTAATTTTAGCAACGAGTATTTGTACAGGGTTATCAGAAAAAACATATATTAAATAACTCAAAAACACTCCAAGCGACCATATAAAACCAACTCTATAATTTGTAAAAATGCTTAAAACTAACACCATAGAAATATACCAAGGATGAACTGTGGTTGACAAAGTGTAATAAATTAGTAGTGCAAACATCATCCCCTTTATCATATCAATATCCGATTTGTAATGACGCAAAATAGCCAATAAAATAATTAAAACAAAGGCTATTTTTGACAACAAAGGACCAATAATATAAGTAGTATCCCACCCCATTTCTTTAGATTTAAAATAATTAACAACCGAAAAAATAGATGAATTAAATTCAAAACTTACAAAATAATCGTTAATAGATAATAACATATTATTTACATAAATAGGATTACGCCATAGCACTTGACCTATAAGTAAAAAAACAATCAATGTAGCTGCAGTAAACCCTAAAGACTTTTTCCATTTTAATTTTTTATAAAAGAAAGGTATAAACATTAGTGGTATTAATTTAACTTGTGCCGATAATGCTAAAAATAATGCAGCCATTATCCAACCTGATGACGAATTTTTTGGGTTAACAATAAAATAAATAGACAATAATAAAAAGAAAATCATCACGCCTTCAAAATGTAAATTTCCAGTAAATTCAATTATAATTAAAGGATTAAGAGCATAAAGCCATAGTTTACCTTCATTTATTTTAAATAATTTTAAAAGTTGTCTTAAAATAATAATAGAGCCAATATCAAATAAAAACACAATGATTCTTAATCCTAAAACATTACCTTGCACTGAATCAGAAAAATAAGCTGGGATATAAAAAAACAATTGATTTAAAACTGGATAATTACTGTAATGAACTTTAGATAAATCTGTCATTCCGTGATACAGTAAACGCATATATTCACTGCCATAAATGATGGGGTTAGAAATCAATTCATCAGGTGTATAGGCATAAGGATTGATTCCTAAATTTAATAGTTCACCATCCCAAATAAACCGATAATAGTCAGGAGATAAACTTGGAGGAATTATAAAAAAAATCAACCTACAAACAATAGCAAAAACAAATAAATAAATAAATTTAGTTTTAACTTCAGAAACTTTCGAAATAGCATAATACATAAAACTTAAAATCATCAAAAAAGTCATAAAATCACTTTTACTATCTAAGGGATTATGGTTAAAAAACACAAATAAAAAGCCTAATGGAATTGCTAATAAATAAACCATTGTCAACAGAGGAACATTTTTCATAATTAAAAGTTTAGATATGATAAAGGTGCATATTTTTTTCAAATAAGCAAATAATAAGATTAATAAAAGTTATTTAATTTGGTTTTAAAATAAAAAAAAATTATTTTTGCGCTCATAATTAAATTTAAGATGGCAAAACACAATAAAAATAAAGCTCACAATACTAAAGTAGAGTTTGATGAATTAACATCAACTGAAAACTTTTTTGAAAAGAATAAAAACGCATTAATTTACGGAGGAATAGGAATTATTGTAGTAATTTTAGGGTTTATAGGCTACCAAAAATTTGTTTCAGAACCTAAAGAAATTGAATCTCAAGAACAAGTTTGGAATGCCCTATATGATTTACAAAATGACTCTTTAGAATTAGCTGCTCAAGGTAATGGTGAATATTCAGGGTTTGAAGAAATAGCAAGTGAATACAGTGGTACATCTGGAGGAGATATTGCTAATTATAGCATGGGAATTATTGAAATGGAAAGAGGTAATTTTGAAGAAGCCTTAGACTATTTTAAAAATACTGATTTTGAAGATGTTGTGGTTGGTACTTTATGTATTGGTTTACAAGGTGATTGCTATGTTGAGTTAGAAGATTTAGAAACTGCAGTTGATTATTTTGAAAAAGCAGCCAATAGAGAACCTAATGAATTTACTACGCCAATGTTTTTAAAAAAAGCAGGACTAACTTATGAAGAATTAGGTCAATATGATGATGCCATTAGAGTTTATACAAAAATTAAAGATGAATACCCCACAACAGCTGAAGGGTCTGACATTGATAAATACATTGCAAGAGCAACAAAATAATGGCTACAGAAGGTAAAAATTTATCAGAATATAATAGAGAAGAAATTCCAAACGGTGCCGACTTTAAAGTTGGCATTGTTGTTTCTGAATGGAATTACGATATTACAGGCAATTTATTAAAAGGTGCTCAACAAGCTTTTTTAGACAATGGAGTAAAAGCCGAAAACATTATCATTAAACACGTACCTGGAACTTTTGAATTACCTTTAGGTTGTCAAATGCTTTTAGAGGCAGATGAAGACATTGACGGGCTGGTTGCCATAGGAAGTGTTATTCAAGGAGAAACAAAGCATTTTGATTTTGTTTGTCAAGGAGCTACTCAAGGGTTAATGGCTGTTAATTTAGAATATAATACGCCTGTTTCTTTTTGTGTTCTTACCGACAACAATAAACAACAAGCCATTGACCGCTCAGGAGGTAAACACGGTAACAAAGGCATTGAATGTGCCATTGCAACTTTAAAAATGATTGCGCTTCAAGAAGATTTAGATTAATTATTCATTAATTCTAAAACGCTAAATTGTCATTAATGAGAATAGACATTTTAACCATATTACCCGAGTTAATTGAAGGTGCTTTAAATCATTCTATAATGAAAAGAGCGCAAGAAAAAGGGATAGCTGAAATTTATTTACACAATATCAGAGATTACTCCACTCACCGTCAAAAAAGTGTTGATGATTACCAATATGGTGGTGGAGCGGGTATGGTTATGACCATTCAACCCATTGCAGATTGCATTGAAAAATTAATATCTGAAAGAGAATATGACGAGTTAATTTATATGACGCCTGACGGAGAAGTACTCAATCAGAGCATCTGCAACACCATGTCTTTAAATAAAAACTTGTTAATTTTATGTGGTCATTACAAAGGCGTTGACCAAAGGATAAGAGATATTTTTATTACCAAAGAAATTTCAATAGGTAGTTATGTTTTATCAGGAGGTGAATTAGGGGCTGCGGTTTTAGTTGATTCTATTGTAAGATTGTTACCCGGTGTTTTAAATGATGAAACCTCTGCCCTAACCGATTCTTTTCAGGATAACTTATTAGCACCTCCAATTTACACCAGACCAGATAATTACAAGGGACACAAAGTACCTGAAATTTTATTAAGTGGCAACCAAAAATTAATTGAAGAGTGGCGGTTAGAAAAAGCGATTGAAAACACTAAACAAAAACGCCCTGATTTGTTAGATTAAAAATGCATGCCACTTTTTTGATAAGGATAAGCATTAAATGTGCCTGTAGCTATAGCCACTAATTCGTTATTTTGATTGAAAATTTCGCCTTGAGCAATAATAATTCTTTTTCCTGCCGAAATAATACTACCCTTTCCTATTAAAATATCACCTTTAAAAGCTGGTTTAATATAATTAATTTTAAACTCAACAGTTGATACCAAACACAAATTTTTAGCAGACATAGTTAAAGCCGACACCCCCATTATCCCGTCCATATAACCCGCAATTAATCCCCCATGGGCTGTTTTTGGGGTAGCCAAATGATGAGATTTTACTTCTAAACGATATTCACATTTGCCATCACCAAAAGACAATAACTCCATCTCATTAAACCGCCCAAATTGATTGGTTTGTTGATAAATGTCAATTAATGTTTTTTCAAAATTTTCCATACTGCAAAAATAGTCAACATTTTTTTATGCAGAACATAAATAGATTACGTTCTAATAGCTTTTCTTTACAAATTAAAATCACTAATTTAGTCATTTTAAAAATAAAAATATGAAAATTCTTCATACTGCCGATTGGCATTTAGGGCATAGACTTCACGAACAATCACAAATAGAAGAACAAAAACTCTTTTTAAATTGGATTGAAAATTATATTACCACCCAAAAAATTGATGTATTATTAATCTCTGGTGATGTTTTTGATACTGGTTCTCCTTCTAATCAAAGTAAAAAAATGTATTTTGACTTTTTAGTTAAAATCAATCAAAGTCATTGTAGTCATATTATTATTACTGGTGGCAACCACGATTCGCCCGAAATGTTAAATGCCCCTAAAGAACTTTTAAACGCTTTATCTATCAAAGTTGTAGGAAAAGCTCCTGAGAATGTAGCAGATGAAGTGTTTGAATTAAGCGTTAATAATGAAAAAACAATTATTGGTGCTGTCCCCTACTTACGTGACCAAGATATAAGACGAGCTGTGGCTGGAGAGAATTTTGATGAATTAGTAAACCGCTATAAAACAGCATTAATTAATCATTATAATTTGGTGGCTGAATATTGTAAATCTATTAATAAAGATAATGTACCCGTAATTGCAATGGGACATTTGTTTGCCACTGGCGGAAAAGTATCTGAGAGTGAACAAAATATTTATGTAGGTAATTTAGGGCATATTAAAGCTGATGAATTTCCAACTGTTTTTGATTATATTGCATTAGGTCATCTACACCGTCCTCAAATTGTAGGGGATAACCCTAAAATAAGATACTCTGGATCGCCACATATTTTAAGTTTTAGCGAACTTAATTACGACAAAAAAATAATTGTTATTGATACCAATCATCAAAAAGTATTAAGTATTGATGAAGTTAAAATTCCAAGGTTTAGAGAAGTCTATCAACTCAACGGAACTATAAATGAATGCATTAATCAGTTTGAAAACGTTATTTCAAACACTTACCAACTTACCCCTTGGGTAGAAATTGTTTTAGATGAAAATGTTTCAGTAAATACTGATAAATTAAAACAACAAGCCGACCTATATCAATTTGAAATTTTAAAAATCACATTAAAAAACACACGTGAAATTAAAGGAATTGAAGAACTACTTGAAAGCACAAAATCAATAAAAGAATTAAAACCTGAGGAAGTGTTTAAATTAAAATGTAAAGAAGAACAAATTGATTTAAAAGAACAATCAGAAATTTGGGACGCGTTTAACGAAATACTTCAACAAGTCAAAGAACAATAAAATATGAAAATTTTAAAAATTGAACTTCAAAATATCAACTCTTTAAAATCTAATCAACCCATTGTTATTGATTTTGAAAGTGATGAGTTTAAAGACATTGGTTTATTTGCCATTACAGGACCAACAGGTGCGGGAAAAACCACAATTTTAGATGCTATAACCATTGCCTTATATCATAATGTACCAAGATTTAATAAAACTAAAGGAACATTATTAGATGTGGTGAGTTATGGTGCTAATAATGCTTTTTCAAGGGTTAGTTTTATAAATAATGGCGTAATTTATGAAGCGTCTTGGCAAATTAGATTAGCAAATAAATCAGGTAAAATAATTAAAAACCCTAAAGAAGAAGTCAGACTAAAAAATTTAACAACAGGACAAATTATTGCCCAACAAAAAAGAAAAGTAATTGATGAAGTTGAAAAAGTAACCCAGCTTAATTATTCTCAATTTTTACGTTCTGTAATGTTAGCTCAAGGTGAGTTTGCTTCATTTTTATCGGCTAAAGGAGCTGAAAAAGGCAAACTGTTAGAACAAATTACTGGGGAGGATATTTATAAAAAAATTGGTCAACAAATACTTGACAGAAAAAGTGCAGAAGAAAAAAAATTAGACAATTTAAACAATAAAATTAATTATGACGATATTTTAAGTGAAGAAGATAAAATTGACCTCAAAAAACAAGAAAAAGAAATTAATAATGAACTTAAAAAAATAGAAAATCAAATAAAATCGATTGAAAAAATAACCAATTGGTATGCTAATTATAATCAATTAATTAAAGAAAATAATCAACTTGATTTAAACCATAAAACTTTAGATGAAAACATCAAATTACATCAAAAAGAATTAAACCGCTTGTTGCTTCATCAAAAAGCCGAACCTTTTAAAGAATTAGTACAAAACATTAATAGGGTTGAAAAAAATAAACTTAATCACTCTCAGTCAATAAAACAAATTGATAATGAATTAGCCCAACTTAAACCTAAACTTGCAGAATTAATTGAAAAAGAAAAAAATACTAATCATCAATTAAATGATAGCGAAAAATTATTTAACGATTGGTTGCCAAAATTTGATGAAATATCTAAATTGGATTCTGACATTAACAATCACCGTCAAAATTTAGAAAAAAACAAAAAAGAATTAGATGAAAACACAGAAACAAAATCAAGGCTAATTACTCAAAACGAAACTTTAAATAAAGAATTAAAGCAAAATGATTTTGATATAAAAAACACAAAAGATTGGGTTGAAAAAAATATTTTTTTATTAGATATCAACAAACAATTACCACAGTGGATTTCTGATTTAACTACTTTTAAAAATAATCAAATTCAATTAACTGCTAATCAAAAAACACATCAACAAAAAACTGAAAAATTAAGTGAAGTAAACAAAGAATTATTAGATAAAAATAAAGAAATCAATAAAGAAACTTTAACCCTTAAAAATATTGAATCCAAAATTAATGAATTTGATAAAAAACTTAAAGCACTTCAACTTAACACCACAAATTTTAATGATAAAAAAGATCAATTAGTTAAACAATTAAACCAACTTACTCAATTAAAAAATCTATCTGAAAATTTTGCTAAAATCAATCAAGAAATAAAGCATATAAATGAGAATAATACTACTTTAAAAAATCAATTAACAGAACAACAACAACTGTTAAAACAACTAAGTAAACAAATAGATAAACAAAATCAGTTGGTAGAAAGTTTTGAAGAAAATTTAAAGTTAAAAAGAAGTATAAAAAACTATGAAGAAGACCGAAAAGAGTTAATTGATGGCAAAGAATGTCCCCTTTGCGGTTCAAAAGAACACCCATTTGTTAAGCACTTAAAAACATTTAATATCTCGGATGATGAACATCAACTCAATCAACATAAAAAGGAATTGGATGAATTAGTGAGTAATAAAAATAAAATTAATAATGACATCACAGCTTTACTTACAAAAATAGATGCCAACCATAAACAAATTGAAAAATTAACGACTAAAATTAATGAGGTTAAACAAATTAAAAAAGAACTTAATATTGATATAGACCTTAGTAACACCATTAAAATTAATACCGAAATTAACCTTGTAAAACAACACATTGAAAAAGTTGACCAAACCATAAAGGATAAAGAGGAGTTAAGCCAACAAATAAAAAATGTAAAAGCAAATTATGATACACAAAAAGACATTGTTAACAAACTAAAAGTCAAAATTGCTACGCTAAAACAACAAAAAGAACACCTAACAGAGGAAATTAAACAATTAAATGATGCCGTTAACCATTTATCTAAAACTTGTTCGGAAACTCAAAATAATTTAGGTGGTCAAATGGCTAAATACAACTACCAATTACCAAGTATTAAACAAATTGATGAGTTTATTGAGTCTGTCAAATCCGATATTATAAATTATCAAAATACAGTTAAAAAATTAGATGATTTAAAACATAAAACATCTCAAATTAATGAAAAAATTAAGCACAACAATAAAACTATTACCGAAAAACAAAAATTGATTCAAAACAAAGTTGATACAATTAAAGACATAGAATCAAAACTTAAATTACTTAAAAACCAACGAATAACGCTTTTACCTTTTAATATTTCAGTAGAGGAGAAACGTAAAAATTTAAGTGATAATAAAAACAAACTATCTGAACAATTAAAAGAAATAATTAATGAGATAAAAAAAATAGAGAGTGATCAAAATAAAAAACAAACGCTATTAAAAAAACACCAAACAGATTTAAAAGATATAGAAAAAGAATTAGAAAACTTTAACACTCAACTACAGCAACAACTCATTAAAAGCAATTTTGATTCTAAACAAAAAATTGAAAATGCCCTTTTACCTCAAAACGAATACCAACAATTTAAAAAATTACAAGATAATTTTAATGAAAAACAAATTGAAATAAATGCTTTAAAAACAAAAAATAAACATCAAATTGAGCAATTGTTAAAACAAAAAGATTTTAATTTAACTGAGGAAGAAAGCACTCAACAATTTAATCAACTCAATAACAAAAACAAAGAATTAATTGGTTTAAAAGGCGAAATAAAAGAAAAATTTAGAAAAGATTTGGATATTAAAAATAGAAATAACCTCATTTATAATCAAATAAAAGAACAAGAAAAAATTTGTAATGTTTGGAGAAGTTTATTTAAAATTATTGGTAGTTCAAAAGATGCTTTTAACACTTATGTACAACGGTTAACTTTAAAACAATTGTTAGAATTGGCTAACGTACATTTATATAGACTCAACAAACGGTATTCTTTAAAAATGGAAGATAATTACAAACCAAAAGAAGAATTAAATTTTAATTTAATAGACCATTATCAAACCGACCAAGCCAGACTTGTTGATACGTCCAGCGGAGGTGAAAAATTTATTATAAGTTTGGCATTAGCACTTGGTTTATCAGACTTGGCAAGTAAAAATGTTAGAATAGACTCTTTATTTATTGATGAGGGCTTTGGTACATTAGACAACAATACATTAGAAACAGTAATTTCCACCTTAGAAACACTACAATCTCAAGGTAAAATGATTGGCATCATCTCTCACGTAGAAAATTTAAAAGAACGCATTACACGTCAAATTAAAATAAATAAAAAAAGCAATGGCGTAAGTGGTGTTGAAATTGTTTAAAAGACATTTTAACATTGTTAAATCAATTATTCATACAGTATAAAAAAAATTACCTCCCTTTATAATTGGTTTAATGTAAATTTGTTTTATAAATTTTAAAACCTCTAACTTATGAAAACAATTTTACTAAGCGTTTCAGTTTTTTTAACAGCCAGTCTGTTTAGCCAAAACACCTATATTAATGCCAACAATGCCAAAGGACTTATTAATTCTAATGGTGAATTTTTTAATGATGCAACATCTGCTAAGGCTGCTTATGGTATGGTTTCAGATAGCAATGCACAAGGTATTTATGCCAGTTCATTTTGGATTGCAGGTTTAGACCCAAACGACAGTTTACATACTTGCCTTACAAAATATGGTGTAACTGACTTAAAAAGCGGTCCAATAACACAAGATTATTATAATGCCAATTATTTAAACACATACAACAATAAAACGTGGTCGGTAACTTTAAATGAAATTAATTACCATATAGCCCATTATAATGACCCAAATTATAATATGCCTAATGGAATTTTAAACTGGCCTGCTCACGGTAATGTTGCTTTTGGAGAAGCTCCTAATTTAGCACAGTTTGTTGATGTTAATACTAATGGCATATACGAACCTCAATTTGGAGATTATCCACTTATAAGAGGAAATAAAATGGTTTATTTAATCTTTAATGATGATGATGCCTATTCACCCACAAATACAATGGGGTTTGAATACCATTTTATGGTATATCAATATGCCTCTAATGATGATTATTTGAATAATACAACATTTTTACGTTTAACCATTTTTAATAGAAGTGGCATTGATTACCATAACGTAAGAGTAGCTAATTATACTGATTTTGATATTGGAGGAGCAAATGACGACTATGTTGGTTCAGATTCTACAAGAAATATGATATTTGGCTATAATGGTGACGCTGTAGATGATGTCGGAAGTTCAATAAAATTTGGGATTAATCCTCCGGCTTTTGGTATTAAACAACTTAACCAACCAATGGATGTGGCTATGCTATATTCAAATGGTAATTCATATCTCTATAGTGATCCTACAACACCTCATCAAACTTGGAACCATATGAATGGATATTGGAATGACACCATCCATTTAACTTATGATAGTTTAGGAAGTACAGGAACCATACTTACAAACTATGCATATAGTGGAAACCCTTTTACACAAACTGGCTGGAGTGAAGTAACTAGTAATAACACTACTGGAGACAGAAGAATAATGATGAGCACAGGTAATGGATACTTAGCAAATGGTCAATCTGTTTGTATAGATTATGCTTTTATTTATGCCAGAAATGGTGGCGATTATTTGGCAAATGTTAATGCTTTATATGCTGTGGCAGATTCAATACAAGATTTTTATGATGGGTTAACTGGATTTTATTGTCCTGATGGTAATATTTTACTAAACACAGAAAAAATTAATCAACCCTCAAAAGAATTATTAGTTTACCCTAACCCAAACAACGGAAGCTTTAAAATTAACTTTAACGGAAATTATAATATAAAATTATACACCCTAAACGGTCAACTAAAATATACCAAAAAAGGTTTATCAAACCAAGCAGAAATTAATTTGGAATTACCCCCTGGTTTATATATTTTACAAGTTGAAAATAAAGGACAAATATTTTATAAAAAAATTGTGATAAAATAACTTAAAAAAAGTTGCATTTTAAACTTGTATTCATCAGCTATCTAAAGAGATGTAAAAAAATGAAATAAATGATTTGCTAGTCATAAAATATTTTTTA
>CAYQRJ010000072.1:3877-10536 GCA_964419855.1 uncultured Crocinitomix sp. | reverse complement strand
GTGGTGAATTTTGCGGGTTAAGTTAGTAAATGTTATCTTTTGTTAATTCAAATTAAATAATAAGGCTTAATTTTATTTATTTATCATCTTTAATTTACTTTTGAACCTGAACTCAAAAAATACCTTATTACACAACGATTAAAAATAGTAATTATTCTAATGTCAGTAGCACTTATTGGGTTGTTGCTGTTGCAGTTTTATTGGATAAGAAATGTACATCAACTACACACAGAACGTTTTAAAACTGATGCCGTTAATGCCATAAAAAATGCTGTTTATGACTTAGAAAATGTTGAACAAAATGCTTTTTATTCTAACATTGCTCATCAAAATTTAAAAAGGCGATTTAATAATAGGTATGGTTTTAATTCTTTATTAAAAAAAGGGCAAGCCATTTCAATAAAAGATACCACTTTATCTAACAATTCTAATTATTTAGTAGTTTCGGGAATGTCTTTTGATAGTTTAACTGGAGTGACATCAGAGCACAGAGTAATTACCGAAAACTATGGTCAGTTATTTAAAAAGGGCAAAGAACATCATAATATAAAATCTTGTAGCGATACAAGTATGTCGTTTAATGGCGATATTACACGAGTGTTTGAAGAAGGTTTACTCAAAAAATCAAAATATTTGAATGAAATGATGTTAAAGATGTTTACGTCAAATTTATTTAGTGATATTAAATTAAGATTAAATCCTTATGTTTTGGATTCTTTATTAAAAATAAAATTTTTAAACTTTTCTATTGACACCACATTTAATTTTAGAGTGGTAGATAAAAAACATAAAGTAGTTAGCTTTAATAATGTACCGCAAAATTATAAAACCGAAATTGAAACGCCAGAGTTTAGGATAAAGTTATACCCTTCAGATTTAGCTTCTGATAATTATTTTTTAGAATTGGATTTTCCTAATAAAAAATCTTACATTTTTAAACAGATGTTAGGAACATTAATTGCTGCATTGTTATTAGTATGTATGGTTGTTTTTGCCTTTTATTTTGCAGTAAGCACTATTTTTAAACAAAAAAGACTGTCAGAGATTAAAAATGATTTTATTTCTAATATGACCCACGAGTTAAAAACACCTATTTCAACCATATCATTAGCTTGTGAAGCCATTTCTGACCCTGATGTAAAAACTAATCCTGCCACTTTAAATACCTTTGTTGATATGATTAGTTCAGAGAATAAACGTTTAGGGTTGTTAGTTGAAAAAGTATTGCAAACTTCATTACTTGAAAAAGGAAAGTTATCATTAAACAAGTCTGTTTATCAAATAGATGAATTAGTAAAAGATGCAGTTAATTCTTTCAGAATACAGTTTCAACAAAGGGGGGGGGATTTAAGAATTATACAATTGGATAAAGTGGAGTGGGAGGTAGATAAAATTCATTTTTCTAATGTGTTATATAATTTAATGGATAATGCATTAAAATATTCTAAAGAAAAACCCGTTTGCACTGTAGAGTTAATTAAAGAAAAAAATGGATTTACTTTTTTAATTACTGATAATGGCATTGGAATTAAAAAAGAAGAACAAAAATTAATTTTTGATAAACTTTACAGAGTTTCTACAGGAGATGTGCATAATGTTAAAGGCTTTGGATTGGGGTTAGATTATGTTAAAAGAATTGTAGAAATGCACGGAGGTATTATTTCATTAAAAAGTGAATATAAAGTAGGTACAACATTTAAAATTAGATTAAAAAATGAGTGATAAAATTAAAGTATTGTTAGCAGAAGATGATTCAAATTTAGGAATGTTATTAAGCACATTTTTACAAGCCAAAGGGTTTGATGTAACACTTTGTGTAGATGGTCAAATTGCTTTAGATAGATTTAAAGAGCAAGTTTATGATTTTATAATTCTTGACGTGATGATGCCAATTAAAGATGGTTTTGCGGTTGCTAAAGAAATTAGAGAAACAGATCAAGAAATACCCATTTTATTTTTAACGGCCAAATCAATGCAAGATGATAAACTGAAAGGATTTTCGTCTGGAGCAGATGATTATATGACTAAGCCATTTTCAATGGATGAATTGTTAGCAAGGGTTAATGCTATATTAAAACGAACTTATAAAGGAAGTAAAAAAGAAACACATTTTAATATTGGCGATATTGAATTTGACTATGATGCTCAAACCATTAAGGTTAATGGTCAAGAAGCTAAGTTAACTACCAAAGAAAATGAATTGTTTTATTTATTGGTTAAAAATAAAGGAGAGGTGTTAGACAGAAATGCGGCTTTAAGACACGTATGGGGAGATGATAACTATTTTAATGGTAGAAGTATGGACGTTTACATCACTAAATTAAGAAAACACATTAAACCATCTAACAATGTAGAGATTTTAAATGTGCATGGTAAAGGATTTAAGCTGTTGACTAAAAGTTAATTTTTTTGTTTACTTTAGCCAAATGAATCACGAAAAATTTATTGATAGTGCTAAAAAATCAAAGTTTGGTTTGTGGAAACTAAACTTTTTTTTATCTCGTTTAATTCCCTTTAACAAACCTCACGGTATAGTTATAAAAAAAATAGAGGATGATGGCATTGAAACCATTATTCCTTATAAACGAAAAAACTTAAATCACATTAAAGGAGTTCATGCTTGCGGAATGGCAACTTGCGCCGAATTTGCATCAGGATTTTTATTAATTTCTAAGTTGGGATTTAAAAATTACCGCTTAATAATGGAAAGCATTGAGGTGAAATATCATTACCAAGCTAAAACAGACATTATTGCCAAATTTAATATTTCTACCGAATGGATGAATACTCAAATTTTAAATCCAATTAAAAAAGATGGGGTAGTGTTTGTAAAATGCGAAATTAATTTGTTTGATACAGCAAACAATCACGTAGCCACTGCCTACACCAATTGGCAAATTAAAGATTGGCAAAAAGTAAAAACTAAAGTTTAATTTTCTAATATTTTTTTAATATTTGGCTTAAAATATTGGTCTGATTTTAAAATTTTACCATCTTCTCTATAAATAGGTTGCCCATTTTTATCTAATTTACTCATGTTAGAGCGTTGAATCTCCTCAAATACTTCAACAATTTTATGTTGCAAACCGTGTTTTAATATAGTGCCACATAAAATATACAGTTGATCCCCAAGGGCATCAGCTACTTCTACTAAATCATTATTTTTAACCGCCTCTAAATACTCTTCATTTTCCTCTTGCATTAAACGGTGCCTTAACTCATAATCTTTTTGGCTAATTTTTGCCGTTGGCTCATAATTATTTTCTATCCCAAATGAATCATGAAAAGTTTCTACTGCTTTTATTATGTCAATAAATGTGGTTTCTTTACTCATTTTTATTATTTTTGGTAAAAATAAATCAGTTAATTGATAAACTCTTAAATAATGCGTAAACTTTTATTAACAATATTTACTTTTTTTACAGTATTTCTCGCCGTTTCACAAAATTATTACCCTCCCATAGTTAATTATTCGCCACAAGATTATAAAGTTGATAAACTTAATGATGATGGTACACCTTACAAGATGAATCCAGAAAATTATGCAATTGTTCAAGACCATAGAGGAGTGATGTATTTTGGTAATTCAAATGGTGTTTTAGAATATGATGGAGAAACTTGGAGTTTTATAGAAGTATCCTTAGGAAGTTATGTATATAGTTTAGCCAAAGATTCAACGGGTGTAATTTATGTAGGGAGTTATGGAGAGTTTGGTTTTTTAAAAGCCAATCATTTAGGTGAATTAAAATACCAATCTTTATCTGCTAAATTACCAGAAGATGACCAATATTTTAGTAATGTAATGGCCATTTATGCCAATTCAACTCATGTGTTTTTTCAAACTCAAGAGGCGGTTTATATTTATAATCTTGCCAACCAATCATTAAAAACAATATTACCAGATGAATCTTTTCATACCTCTTTTATGGTAAAAGGTAACTTTTATGTAAGAGAAAGGCAAAAAGGATTAATGAAATGGAATAGCAAAACCAATCAGTTGGAATTGCTAAAAGGAACAGAAAATATTTTTGGAACTTACGGTTGTTTTGGAATGTTTCAATCTAATACCTCCGACTCTTTATTTATTGTTACACAAGAAAAAGGATTATTCAAATATAAAAATGATTCATTAGTGCCAGTTTTAAACCCAAACAATAATCACATTAACCCTTTAACAGTATTTAATTCTATTAAGTTAAGTGATGGGAATTATGCACTGAGTACTTACTCATCAGGGGTTTACATTATTAATGAAAAAGGTGAAATTTTAAAGCAAATTAATAAATTAACAGGTTTAAGGTCAGAGGACATTAAGTCAATGTATGAAGATAATGAGCAGAATTTGTGGTTAGGTTTAGGAAATGGAATTGCAAAAGTTAATTATTATTCTCCTTTGTCTTTTTTTAACGAAAAATCGGGTGTTGAGGGAGATGTGTTGGCGTTTACAAGATATAAAGGTTTGCTGTATGTAGGAACTTCAAATGGTTTATTTGTTCAAGATACATCCGCTAAAAGATTAAATGAGTTTATTAATTTACCTCAAATTAAAAATCAAATTTGGGATTTTGAACAATATAATGGAAAACTTTACATTGCTTCAACAGAAGGAATTTGGGATTATGAACCTAATTCGGGTCATTTTAGACGTTTAACTCCATTTAATACCAATAAAATAATTTATGTCCCTTCAAAAAATATTTTTATAACAGCAGGAGTGGGTGGAATTAAAATATGGTCAAATAACTTTCAAAAAATAACTGATTTTCCTTTACAATTAACAACTGTTTTAGGTTTGGTACAAGACCCACAAAATTTAAACACATTTTGGTTAGGAACAGCTCATTCGGGGGCTATTAGGTTAAGAGATACAAGTCAATATGTTATTGAACAATATGATGAATTGGACGGATTGCAAGCTGATTTATTAGTAAAACCAATTGTTTTTAATCATCAAGTAGTGTTTGGAAATTCTCTTGGATTATTATATTTTGTTCATGAAGATGAAGTTGTTAAAGGGTTAGATGAAGAGTTTAAAGATGACCCTGATTTTTATAGGGGTTATTTTGATTTTTATTCTTTTTATGATTCTGCTTTTACTGCCGAAATATTATTAATTAAAGAAGATTCTTTAAAAACGTGGTTCACTGCCAATCAAAAATTAGCTTATTACGATAAGGTCAATAAAAAATTTATTAATAGACCATTTTGGGGAATTAATTATGGTAGAATTAATCAGTTTTTTTTAGAAGACAATGGAGTGTTATGGATTGGCTGTGCAGATGGATTAATTAGATATAAAGAAAATAAAAAGAAAAAGTATAACACCTCTTTTAATAGTTTAATTCGCCAAGTTATTATTAATAATGATTCTACAGTTTATTATGGTGCTAATTATCAAGATACTAATAGAATCCCAAATATAAGTTATAAATTTAACGATATTAAATTTGTGTTTTCAGCTCCCTATTTTGAGGATGAGCATCATCCAGATTACAGCTATAAGTTAGAAGGTAAAGATAAAGAATGGTCTAAATGGTCATCAAATAATGTTGCTAATTATACAAATTTACATGAAGGGGAATATACGTTTAAAGTAAAAGCTAAAAATATTTACAATCAAATTAGTCAAACGGCAAGCTTTAAATTTACAATTTTACCACCTTGGTACAGAACAATTTGGGCTTATCTTATTTATGCACTTTTATTCTTGTTCTTAATTTTTATATCTATCAAAATTAGTTCAAAACGATTAAAAGCTAAAAATGAACAATTAGAAGCCATTGTAAAAGAAAGAACCAAAGAAATTTCAGAAAAAAATAAAGATTTAGAGTTTAAAAATGAAATGATATCAGAACAAAAACGCGAAATTGAAGACAGTATTAATTATGCCAAACGTATTCAAGATGCCATATTGCCTTTAGATGAAGAAATGCGAAAACATTTACCTAAATCATTTGTGTTATTTAAACCAAAAGATATTGTAAGTGGCGATTTTTATTGGTTTTCAAAACATAACAATAAATTAATTATTGTTTGCGCCGATTGTACAGGTCACGGTGTGCCAGGAGCATTTATGAGTATGATTGGGTCTGATAGGTTAAACATTATTGTTAATGAACGTCACGAAACATCTCCAGGTCAAATTTTATCTAACTTAAACAGAGCCATTAAAAATACATTAAAACAAGAGGGTGATAACAAAGACTCCACTAAAGATGGTATGGATGCTGCCATTTGTACAGTTGATTTAGATACTAATCAACTCATTTACGCTGGTGCAAACAGACCTTTATGGATTGTAAGAAATGGTGAGTTAGAGGAAATAAAAGCAACAAAAGTGGCGGTAGCTGGTTTCACTCCTGACGATCAAGTTTATACAGAACACATTATAGACTTAAAAGAAGGACTTAAATTTTATATGTCATCTGATGGATATGCTGACCAATTTGGAGGTATTAAAGGAAAAAAATACAAAGTAAAAGCCATGAAAAATTTTATATTGAATATTTTCCAAAAACCATTTAAACAACAAAGTGATGCACTGGATAAAGAAATTTATAATTGGATGCATGCAGGAGAAACCCCAGTTGAACAAGTAGATGATATATGTGTAATTGGTTTTGAAATATAAATACTAAAACACTAATAAATCAAACAAA
>CAYQRJ010000072.1:0-3777 GCA_964419855.1 uncultured Crocinitomix sp. | reverse complement strand
AATTCGTAATTAAATAATTCCTAATTAAAAAACATTCACCTAAACTTTTCAATAAATCTTTGCTTATGCTGTTTTTTTATTTCATCTAAATTCTCTGGTAAGTCCATTTTCCAACGCTTATGCGACCATAACCAATATGGTGGAGCATTTTTGATGTCATTTTCTAACCGATTAACATAAGATTGAGTAATAAAACCGTACACTTCAGTTTTTGGAGTATCCGAAATTAACTCTAAATCAATTTCATAATATCCTTTTTTAATGTGTTGAATAGAAGCATAAACCACAGCAGCATTCATTTGATTAGCCATTATTTCAGCCCCAAAAAAGAAAGCACTTGTTTGGTTTAAAAATGTAGTCCAATAAGAGTTTAACGGATTTGAAGGGTTTTGATCGCCTAAAACCAAGGTAGCAGTTGGTGTGTTTTTTAATTCGTTAAGTTTTTGCTTGTAATTTTTTGCACTTACCACTATCATTCCAAAACGCTCTCGTCTTTCGTTTATTTTTTTATCCCAAAACTGATTAGTCATTGGCATACCAATTCCAACAGCTTGGTGCTTAAATAAAAAATTTTGAGCTGTAATTAAAAACTCCCAATTATTAAAATGAGAGGAAACTAAAATAACTGATTTTCCTTGCTTGTAAAGTTGTTCCATTATTTCTGGGTGCTTTACTATAATTCTTTTTGATAATTCATCTTTTGATATGGATAAATTTTTAACAGATTCTGCAAATAAACGGCTTAAATAAATGTAAAACTGTTTGGCTATTTTCTTTTTTTCTTGTTCTGTTTTATGAGGAAAAGAGTTGTTGATGTTTTTAAAAACAACTTTTTTTCTATATCCAAAAATGTAATAAATGTTAAGATAAAAAAAATAAAATGCAGGATATAAAATACCTAAAGGCAACTTAGATAAAGGATTAACAATAATATAGAACAATACTTTATTTAGCACTCAACAAAGCTAATTGATTTTTTAAGTTAGATATTAAAAAAGATGTTAAAAATTAAAAGTATATCATAAAAGTTTTTAAATTTATAAAAAAAATAAATTTATGGGATTATTTGGCTCTGATGATGAAGTAAAAGAAAAAAAATATAAATTTAAACACTTTAAACCATTTTTAAGTGGAAAATGGGAAGGGTTTAATAGAATTTATCAAAGAACTTTTGAAGAAGGTGAAGTAGATTATATTTATATTGAAATTGCCTTTTATAACATCCTTTTTGATGAATATGATTGGAATTGTAACCTAAAATATGTCTTAGAGTCTAATGGAAAAGAATTAACCTCTTTTGAAAAAGAAGTAAAAGTCCCTAAAGCGGATAATATTTTTAAAGATTCTTTTAGTTGGGGTACGCCAGATAAAACATTTTGGACAAAGGGACAGTACGTTTGGAAAGTTTATATTGATGATGTTTTTATTGCAGAAAATATGATTAATGTTAATAATAAAGGTAAAGTCACTCCTCAGTTTAATCCTTATTTCAATGTGCAATCTTTAAAATTCTATAATTCTCCAAAAGCAGATTACATAAAACCTGCCGACAGGTTGTATTTAACACAATTTAAAACAGACAATACAGGATACATAGCTGTTGAGTTTAATATCAGTAGTAAAAGTAATGAGGATGAGACAATAGAATTAATTTGTCATTATAAAGATTCAGCTAACAGAATTATTGGAAAATCAGAAAGGCATTCTGTGATGAGAAAAAAATCTACTCACCAAGAATCTTTTTTGTGGGGAAATACTACTCAAACTTTTTGGAGTAAAGGACAGTATTCTGTTGATATTTTATTTAATGATGTAATAGTAGCTTCTGCTCCTTTTAAAGTTGGAGATGTTGAAATAAAAGGAGAAACCAAATGGCATAAAACATCAATTAATGGAACAACTGAAACTTTAAATAAAAACGTAGAAATTAATACAAAATCGCTTAAAGACCTGCTTGAAGAGTTAGATCAATTAATAGGATTAAATTCTATTAAAACTCAAATAAAAGAACATGTTGATTATGTAACATTTGAGCAAATGAGATTGAAAAAAGGATTGACAGATGCCGTTAATTTAAAATTGCATACCGTTTTAATGGGCAATCCTGGTACTGGTAAAACAACCGTGGCAAAAAAGTTAGGAGCTATTTATAAAGCTATGGGGTTACTGTCATCAGGTCATGTGCATGAAGTAGATAGAGCTGATTTAGTGGGTGAATACATAGGTAAAACTGCTCCAAGGACAAAAAAAGAAATTGAAAAGGCTAGGGGAGGTATTCTTTTTATTGATGAGGCGTATGGACTGTTTAGAAAAGATACTGATAATGATTTTGGACAAGAAGTAGTTGAGATTTTATTAAAAGAAATGTCTGACGGCAATGGTGATTTAATGATTGTAATGGCAGGTTATCCTAACGAGATGAATGAATTTATAGCATCAAACCCTGGCTTAAAATCAAGGATTCAACAATACTATAACTTTCCAGATTATTTACCTGAGGAACTCATCAAAATAGCAGATTATACATTAAAAAAACAAAAACTTCAAATTGCAGATGATGCAAGAGCATATTTACTTAAAAAAGTGACCTTGGCTTATAGAGAAAGAAATGAAACTTTTGGCAATGCAAGATATGTCAACAGTTTAATTGCTGGTGCTAAAATGAATATGGCATCTCGTTTAATTAAACACCCCAATACCGAAAAATTATCCGATAAACAATTGAGTACAATAACATTGGAAGATGTTCAGGAATTGTTTATTACTGAAAAATCTAAAAAAGCCAATTTACCAATTGATGAAAATTTATTAAAATCAGCTTTAAACGAATTAAATGAATTAATAGGGTTACAATCTGTAAAACAAGAAATTAAAGATTTGGTAAAGTTGGTTAAATACTACAAAGAAATAGGTAAAGAGGTACAAAATCAATTTGTTTTACATACAGTATTTACTGGTAATCCGGGAACAGGAAAAACAACGGTTGCCCGAATTTTTGCTAAATTGTTTAAAGGTTTAGGCATTTTAGAACGTGGTCATTTAGTTGAGGTTGATAGGGCAGGTTTAGTGGCTAATTATATTGGGCAAACTGCGTCTAAAACCAATGCCGTTATTGATAATGCTCAAGGGGGAGTATTGTTTATTGATGAGGCTTATTCTCTTGCCAATAAAGCCGATAATGATTTTGGAAAAGAAGCCATTTCAACCCTTTTAAAAAGAATGGAAGACGCATCAAAAGATTTTATTTTAATTGTGGCTGGTTATCCTCACAATATGGACGACTTTTTAAACTCTAATCCTGGATTAAGATCAAGGTTTGAGAAAACATTAAAATTTGAAGATTATAACGCCAATGAACTGTTTGATATTATTGAATTAATGTTGTTTAAAGACGATTTAACATTAAATGATGAAGCAAAAATTAAAGTTAAGACAATTATAGAAACTATGATTGAACAAAAATCTCAACATTTTGGTAATGCACGAGAAGTCAGAAAAATGGCTCAACAAATATCAAGAGATCACAGTTTAAGATTAGCAGATATGCCAAAAGAAGAAAGAACCATTGATAAAATTACCACCATAATTGCTGATGACATAGACGAAACTAAATTTGTTTCAGATGATAACCAACAGCAAGGTGGAATAGGATTTAAGTTTTAGCCATTTGTTAAATTGTGATTTTATTAGAACAATAATGCTTGATAAATTTAGTTTTAAAACAATAGCGTCCTAAATATAAAATTCTCGTAAATTGATTACTTTAATGTAAAAAAG
>CAYQRJ010000071.1:0-10562 GCA_964419855.1 uncultured Crocinitomix sp. | reverse complement strand
TTTAAAATTTCGCATCTAAACAAAGCTAATTCCATGAATTTTTGCGGTTAATTTATCCTGCTAAATTAAACCTTAAAGCAATACCAGCTCTTGTATTGGCTGTTTTGTAAGCTGTAGATATTTTTGGTGTATTTGATGTTCTGTCAAAATACACACTAACATTTAGGTTAGGTCCTAAGTTATAATCTACTGATGATTTAATTGAATACATTTTTTGACCTGATGTAAATTGAGCCGTATTTTGAATAATGTTTCTACTTAAAATAGAGTTGTCTCTAACTGATATATCAAACCTGATGTTTAAATCGCTTTTTGGTTGTTTTCCCATAAATTTAAAAGGCATTTTAAGTTGCGAAAATTTATAACCTGTTCCAAATACCCATTCTTGCCCTCTCATTTCGGTAATTTGATAGTTGGCAACATTTAAAGACAATGTTCGGTCTTTTTTATACTCAAATTTGGTGATTAATCCATTTTTACCAACAATCCAAGTCGCATCAATACCAAATAAAGGAGCAAACTGTTCGGCAATGGTTATAGATTTTATTTGTCTATCGGCAATGTAATTGTAAGAGTCGTCTCTTAAATGATTTCCTGAATTGTCACGAGCAGATAAATTGGTTTGAAAGCTAGATATTGATACGGTAGAACGGTAAGCGTGTTTAATGGTAAAGTTTCTAACATATTTTTTCATAAATTTATACTTAGCTAATCCGTTATATCTGATGTCCCAATTAGGTAATGGTATCATTTTAAAAGGGTTAATATTACTGTTTTTACCTGTGTAAGCCGATAAAAAAGAACCTATAAGCACATCTTGTTGATTCTCACCAAATCCATCTGCGTATCCATTGGATCCAGTATCTGTTCCTTCAATTTTTCCTAATTGTTTAGAAACGTCTTTTCTGTTGGCAAGCATTTGCGTAAACGTTTTTTCATTTTTATTTGTATCTAATTTTGTAAAAGCAGTTGCCCAAGTAATGGTTGTAAAATTAATGTTACCTACATCTATTGGGTTTTGGTATTGGAATAATGAATCGCCTGGCGAGAAAGGATCTTCTCCCCAACGGTAATATGAATTTTGATTTTGAGAATATTTATGACTAGCACTTAAATTAATTGAGAAATCTTTAAATGGTTGTAAATTGGTTTTTAAGCTATAATTTTGAGTATGAGATACAGTGTGTTGAATGTTTAAATCTGGATTTTTAACTAACCAGTTGTGAGAGGCAGCAAATGGTGCAAAAGCTGAATCTGACCCCCAAGTGTCAACTGGGTTACCAAACAAATCGTAATTTTGACCACCTGAAATAAAACCAAAACTTGGAGCGCCAAAATTTTCGTTTAAGCCCAACATTTGAGTTTGTTGATTAAATCCAGGCATTAAAATACCATCTGTAACCGAATAATTAAATTTAATGCTTCTAACAGACATAATGGCTTGTCCTACTCCAACAATTACTGGGTTGATATCTTTTTTTTCTTTGTCTTTTTTCTTGTCTTTATCCTTGTCATCTTCCTCTTTAGATGTTTTATTTTTACCATCATCTTTTTTAGGTTTTTTTAGATTACTTTTCATTTTAGGTTTTGATTTACCTCTGCCAGCTTTACCTCCATTATTTATTCTTTTTAAGTAATCAACCTTATTGTAAAGTGTTACAAGGTTTAACCTACCATTAATGGTAAAATTTCTTGAGTTTTGAATGGTATTTCCAAAATTAGGTTGAGATAATGGGGCTCTTTTCCAATCATAACTGCCTCTGTATTTAACATTGGCACTAATGAAACTAGTAAGTGGAAATTTATTAAACGGAATTTTATAAGAAACATCAAAATTGTGTTGATAATTTTTTGTTAACCCTCCAAACCTAATAGAATCATTATGATTAACAAAAGGATTAAATGTTTTGCGTATAACATCATTGTATAATAAAGAATTGTTATACCCTGTTGTGCCTTCTGGTGCATCTGGGTCAATTAAACCTTGTGGCTCTAAAACTATGGCTTGATTGTTAGCGTTGAAATTAAATTTAATTCCTTTAGTGATGTCATATTTTAAATTGTAGGTTCTGTTCCACGTAAATGTTTTGTAATAGGTGGGCAAGAAAACAAAGTTAGTGTCTAAGGCATTTCTGTTTTGGCGTACATTGTACATTCTTTGTAGGTCGTTATTTAATGTAAACGCTTTAGGTCCTAAATAAAAGTTAAAATCTCTAACCAATCTTAACCATTTAGATTTTTTAATGAATGATATTTTTTTAAATGGTTCAATTAATTTAGGTTTGGCTGAGAAAGAGTAATTTAATCCTCCTCTGTAGGTTTTAGTTAAATCTCTTTCGGTATTAAAATCACGTCTATATAATTCATTATAAGAATACGTTAAAGAGAAGTTTTCTAAATCCCAAAAATGAACAGGTTTGCCAGATGTTCTTTCTTTACGTACGTTAGTAAAGTTGATGGAACGTCTTCTGGTAATAGTTCTTGAATTAAGGAGTTTTGCCTTTCTTATGGAGGGGTCGTATTCTTTTAATTTAACATCAGGGGCGGCTAAATCATATTGTGGGTCTATAACGTTAGCAGAATAACTCACATACATAGGTAATTGAAGCGCTATTTTACGTCCAAAAAACTGACCCATTTCAAAATTAGAGGTTACATTAAACCCTTTTTGGTATTCTCTTTGTCTTTCGCTTACTTTTTTCTCAATACTTCCCCAGCCTGGTGTTGAATAATTACCAGCAACAGACACGTTACCAAAGTCAGCTAACTGCATATTTACTTTAGCGGTAGATGCCCAACCGTCATTGGTTTTAAAATGTGTTAATCTTAATTCATTAACCCATACTTCTGCACATTTGTCTTGTCCATCATCAGGCAACCAAAGTGTATTTGTACCTTGGTTTGGATTTCTAACGCCAATCATTATTAATTTAGCATTTGATAAAGTTGGATTTCCTTTTACCGTAATTCTTTTATTACCACTTAAAGTCCAACTGTACTCCTCTAAGGTACTAACCCCACCAACCGCAGCTTGTAAATCACGTTCTGCTTTAAGTTTCACCAAAGAGTCTAAATCAATAATTACATTATTTTCTGTTGGCCAAATTAAATTGTCTTGCGCATACGTAGTTCCCCAAGGGGTTAATTTTAAAGGTAATTCATATTCGTAATAATTGTTTACAAAATCGGTTCCTATTCTAACAAATACGGTTAAATCTCCATCTTTTAATAAGGCTTCATCATTTTTAGCTTCTCCGTGAACAAACATTTCAATTTTACCATAAGACCTAACGTCTAAAGATAAATTTTTATAAGTGGCTCTAGAATCACCATCTTCTAATCCACAAACCGATAATGATAAGGATTGTTCGTTTAATTGTCTTTGGTTAATTGAATTGTAGTCATTTTGACGGGCAATACCTGGAGGAATGGCATAATTAACAGGGGTTTTACTTTGATTTTCTTCAAGGTTTACTGCCGATATTTCAAATAATGTAGCATTAGGGTCGGTAATTTCTTTTTCTCCTGTATTTAAGTTGTGGGTATATTCTCTCCAAGTTCCTCTTATTAATTCTAATTTAGCAAAACGGAATACCTTTTCGTTTTCAAAACCAGTTACATACATTCTCATAAAACGAATTGAACGAAAATCTGAAATGCCATTTACTTTTTTATCAAATTTTGATATAGGAATTTTAAATTGGTACCAAGTTTCGGTTTTTCCATCTGTTACTTCAATCACTTGTTTATTTTTAATAAAATTTTGACCCACTACAAATCCGTTAGGGCTAATGGGCACTTTGTATTGGAAATAATTTTCAGATTCACTCAAGTTATTGTCTTGGTTTAAGTCTTCAACGTCTGGTATAGTAGTAGATTGAGCAGGGTAGGTAGTTCCAGTGGTTTCTGGTGGTAGAGAGTTACCCTCTGTTCCGTTAAAATATTTATATCGTTTTAAAATATCATCTTTTGTTGCATTATGTTCATCACTTAAATAATATTTAAAGTTGTCTGAGGAAACATCTGCTAATAGTTTGGCTTTGGCTTCAGGCGTTAAAGGACTAGAATTAACCCAATTAACGTAAGAGGTATAAAACGCTTGTTCTCCGTCATCATTAAATCCATCAAATCCAATATCTTGCAAAACCCTTGCTTCTGCATTGTTATCAAAAGCATAAACAATTACCTGTTGGTTGCTTACCATTGCCCAATCTGTGGTGTCATAATCGGTAGAGTTTAATGAGGCAGATGTAGGGTTGCCATTTTCAAAACTTTTTCTTGAATCAGGTAGAATATCCTCTGATATATTTCCAAGGTTAAAATATAAATACCCATCATCTAAATTAATTGTTCCATTATCTGTAGCGTCAGAATTGTATGGGTCTAACAACCAAAACTGAATGTATTGTACATTGGCTTGTTCAAAATTAGTGGTAGTTAAAGAGCGCATAATTCCTGCCCATCTGTCTTCAGGGTTTGTAAACAAACCGTTAGCATCTATATTAGCAGTTGTAGTGTCATAATTATAAGGTCCTCTTTCTTTTGGATAATAGGCTAAATCAAAAACAGGAATATTGTTTAATTGACCTGCTTGTTGTTGATATTGTGGAAATAATTCTGTTTTAGAAATCATTCTCATTCTACTGTCTTTTAAAATGGTGTCATTACCTTTAATGTGGTCGGGAGTAGTGGCATAATCTAAATAAAAAGCTGATGGGTCCACCACATACCAAGCTAAAAGTGAACGGTCAAATCCAGAGCCTGTTCCAGCACCTGGTCCCTTGATGGAAGCTTCTGGAAATAGCCCAGGTTGACCTTGTGGAATAGAGGCCAGTTTCCACGAACCAAAATTAGCAATATTAATGGCAGATTGACTTCCTTCAAATGCATCAATGTAAGAAGTTCCACCTTGTCCAATGGCTCTTTGTGTACCAGGAATTAAATAGGCAAATTCTCCACTTGCTGTTATGTATGATTTTTCTTTGGTAGAAATAATAGGTAAAAAGTCAACCAGTTTGGTAAGTATGGGGGCTTCATGTCTAAAATTAACATCTGTGCCTAAAACGGTATTACTTATTGGTTCGTTACCAACATTTACTTTTTGTGTTAAAGGTTTTTCGGTTAAGTTCATTACCGTTGCTCCCCAGTTAAAATCTTTATTAAATTCATAATTAAAATGTGCTCCTACTAAAGATTTTGAATTAAACCCAAACACCGAATTACTTTCTAGTTGGACTTTAATAGGGGTTTGTGCCTCCAAAATCCCTTGATTTAATATTTTAACTCGCCCTAAGTTATAATCAACCGTGTAATCAACTCCTTCTGTTAATTTTACTCCACCTGCTGTTACAGTTACACTTCCTTCAGGAATATTTAAAGCATTAAGTGAGATGTCAGAACTAACAGATGACATATAGCTACCCTTGATTCTAAATCTGTTTTTAGATGGGATTTGTTGAGCAGCTGTTTTTGTAGAATCATAAAGCTCTTCAAAGGCAATTTTATTAGGATTTACTACAGCTAAATTTGGATTGGTGCTATTTAGTTTATCTTTTAATGTTTTTCCAAATGGTTCAATGGTTGTAAAATAGATGCGTCCAGTTTTGGTATCAATCGTTCCTCCATTGGTAATCCTGTTGCCTTGTTTGATTAATGGTACAAAGTCAAATCTACCGTCTGGATAAGCTTCTGTATTTAAGTTTAATCTATCTAAATCTAAATATTGAATTAAAATTTTATCATCAACACCATCATAAGGTAAATAATTAACATCAACAGAAGTTTTTGGGTTATTGTACCAAACATCTAATTTAAAATCCTGTTGTCCCACATTGTATGCTCCAATCGAATAAACATTTTTCATCATTAAATCCCATAATTTATTTTGAGGATTTAAAACGGTTGCTTTTAATAATTTTAACACCAATGCCGTTTTCGACCCTTGTTCAACTGGCACATCATTTGAAAACTCACCCACTTGATATGTTCTACCTTGGTAAGTATATTGATAAGCCACCGCTAAAACTTGATCTTGATTTAGAGGTTGTCTTAATGAGATATATCCTAATAAAGCATTATAAGTAAATTCTTGTTCCGATAATTGTCGAGCATTCTCAACTTTTTCGTAATCTTTTGATTGTGTATAATTGGGTGTTAGTGCCGACACCGCATTTGAAAAATCTCTAATTAAAGGGTTAGATGTCATGTCATCAAACAATGAATTTGCACTATTGTCAGGAAATTCTTGTGAAGGAGAGTTAATAGATACCATTGTAGGATTTTCTAAATACTCCACTTTAGTTTCACCTAAATCTGTAAATCCAATAATGTTACGGGTATTTTCTACTTTATTTACTTTGTTGGTTACCCAAACTTCTATTTTGGTAATGCTAACTCCCGAACTAACATAAGGCATGGTTGACATGGCTTCATCATAATGCTCTCTGTGATAAAAATTTAAAAAATAATGTTTGTTAGCCTCATAATTGGCAGCTTTAACTTCAAAATCTTGAATTTGAGCACCACCTGCTACGTTAATTTCTTGTCGTTTACCTTTTTGTTGAGATAAGATACTCTGTATGGTTAAATGACCAAATTTTAAGTCTGTTCTGATACCAAATAAAGATTGAGACCCTTGAATTAAAGTGGTGTTTAAAGGCAGGGACACATTACCCGCTTCAATTTTTTGAATGATGTCATCTTCATAGCCGGTAAATGCAATTTTTACTTGATTTTTAAAGTTAAAAGTGGCTTGGGTATTTTGTGCAATTTCTATTTTTAATTTATCACCAATTTGCCCCACTAAATTTAACTGAATGTTTTGTTGAAAATCAAAAGTGGTTACCCTTTGATTTTTAATTGGAATGGCGGGATTTTTATATAAAGATGTGTTAATTCCAAATCTTAATTCTGCCGACCCCTGTGGTCTGATTGAAATTTGGTCTCCTCCAAAAATATTATCAAATCCTTTGCCCCCTACTTTTAAAGCTGGTATTAAATCTTGATTTGGTTGATTTTCATCTTGATTGAGGTCAAAAATTCTATCATTAATTGCTTTTTGGTTTAAGTAGTCAAGATATTGGGCCCTTGTCATTGAGGTAGGGTAGCGATAAAATTTATCACCTATTTTTTGATATACATCATACATTCCTGTTTTAGGATTGTATCTGATTTCTGTTTCAATGTTTGAGGGTAAATTTAAGTTAAAATGATCGTTATTGTTTAGTGATGGACTATGGCTGTCAGTTGTTGGAAAAGGTAAATCAACCTTAGGGGAATCCAATTCAACGTAGGTTGTAAAACCATAGTTAAATCCAAGCGATTTGATTTTATCTTTTCCGTAAGTAGAAAAAGACAAAATCATTAATAATAATACAAATATGCGCCTCAACCTATTCAAAATCAATTATAATATTTTTAATGCTGCTTTAATTAAATCTTCTACAGTTTGGTCTTCTGTAATGACTTTATTAATAACTTTTTCTGCTTTGGTTTTATCAAAACCTAATGCAGACAATGCAGTTAACGCTTCAAATTTAATTGTATTGTTTGAAGTAAAAATATTTTCTGCCGAAAATTCCATTTTTGACATTTTTGATTTTAAATCAACTATGACTCTTTGTGCTGTTTTAAGTCCAATTCCTTTAACACTTTTAATTAGAGAAACATCTTCTTGAACAATGGCATTAGCAATTTCATCTGCCGATAACGCTGATAGCATAAGGATTGCCGTGCTTGCCCCTATTCCTGATACAGAGATTAAATGGTTAAACATTTCGCGTTCTTGAATGGCGTAAAAACCAAATAAGGTATGAGCATCTTCACGCACTTGTAGTTGAGTAAAAATTTTTAAATTTTTTCCTTTTTCGGTGGTAATTCTCGAAAAAGTGTTTAAACTTATTTTTACAAAATAGCCTACTCCACCACATTCAACAACTAAATGTGTGGGTGTTTTTTCAATTAATGTTCCGTTTAAATGATTAATCATAGGGTTGCAAACTTATTTAAAATTATTTAATTTGAGCATCTAAAACGGCTACTTTTATCATATTAACTATTTCCCTAACACTGCTTCCCAATTGTAAAACATGAACAGATTTTTTTAGACCTAATAAAATTGGACCAATGGCATCTACATCATCTCCCATTTCTTGCATTAATTTATAAGCAATATTACCAGAAGATAAATTGGGAAAAATTAAAGTGTTTACATTTTTATTGGCTAAATCAGAAAAAGAAAATTTTTCCATTAATAAATCATTATTTAACGCAAAATTGGCTTGTATTTCTCCATCAACTACTAGGGTTGGGTGTTTTTCGTGTAAAATTTTAACGGCTTCAGCCATTTTTGCTGCATCTTTTCCTTCAGCCGATCCAAAATTAGAATAGGTTAACAAAGCAATTCTAGGGTGAATTTTTAAACGTCTAACTGTTTTAGCTACTTGAAAAGTTATGTCTGCTAACTCTTCTGCTGTTGGGTCAAAATTAACGGTTGTATCTGCTAAAAATAACGGTCCTCTTTTGGTAATAATGATATACATACCAGCTACTTTAGATACGCTTTCATCTTTGCCAACAATTTGTAAGGCAGGTCTAATTACGTCTTTATAGTTTCTTGTTATTCCTGATATTAACGCATCAGCCTCTCCTGTTTCAACCATCATTGAACCAAAATAATTACGTTCTCGCATTATTTTAATAGATTCAAACTCAGTAAACCCTTTACGTTGACGTTTTTCAAAAAATAATCTACCATATTCAACGCATTTTTCCTTCATCTCCAAAGATTTAGGATCAACAATTTCTACGTTAGGAAATTCCAAACCATTTTCTTCTATTAATTCTAAAATGCGTTCGCGTCTGCCTAGTAAAATTGGAATAGCAAACCCTTCATCTAAGGCGTGTTGAGCCGCTTTTAATATTTTATAGTTATCCGCCTCAGCAAATACTACACGTTTAGGATTTTTAAGTGCTTTTTCGGTTAAAACGTTGAGTAATTTATTGTCTAATCCTAAACGTTTTTTGAGTTCTAACTCATAAGCGTCCCAATCGGTTATAGGATTTTTGGCTATACCTGAATCTATGGCTGCTTTAGCTACTGCAGGAGAAACAGCAGTAATTAATCTTGGGTCTAATGGTTTAGGAATAATAGACTCTCTACCAAAAGAGATGTTTTTTTCGTTATAGGCTTCATTTACTTCTTCAGGTACTAACTCTTTAGCTAAATTAGCAATGGCTTTAACGGCGGCTAATTTCATGGCTTCATTAATTCCTGTTGCTCTCACGTCCATAGCCCCTCTAAAAATGTAAGGAAAACCAATTACATTATTCACTTGGTTAGGGTGATCTGAACGTCCTGTTGCCATAATAATATCATCACGCACAGACATGGCGTCTTGATAAGAAATTTCTGGCGTAGGATTAGCTAAAGCAAACACAATAGGATCTTTTGCCATAGACTTTATCATAGCTTTAGATACTAAACCTCCTTTTGACAGTCCAAGAAATACATCAGCATCAACCATGGCTTCTTCAAGTGTTTGCGATTGAGTATGAACGGCAAAAAATTGTTTGTTTTCGTCTAAATTTTCTCTTCCTTTTGTAATTAACCCTTTACTGTCAAACATATAAATATTTGATTTTTTAGCTCCCAAAGCCAAGTAAAGTTTTGAGCAAGAAAATGCAGCAGCACCAGCACCACTTACCACTATTTTAACTTTGTCGATTTTTTTTCCTGCCAATTCCAAAGCGTTTAATAATGCTGCACTCGAAATAATGGCTGTGCCGTGTTGGTCATCATGCATTAAAGGAATATCTAACTCTTCTTTTAATCGGCGTTCAATTTCAAAAGCCTCTGGCGCTTTAATATCTTCAAGGTTAATTCCACCAAAAGTAGGAGCAATAGCTTTAACGGTTTCTATAAATTTTTCTGGATCTTTTGCGTCAACTTCAATATCAAACACATCTAAATCGGCAAATATTTTAAACAATAAGCCTTTACCTTCCATGACTGGTTTTGATGCTAAGGGACCAATGTTGCCTAACCCTAAAACAGCAGTTCCATTTGAAATAACAGCTACAAGGTTAGATTTAGCAGTATATTTATAAACATCATCTGGGTTATTTGCAATTTCTAGGCAAGGCTCTGCTACTCCAGGGGAATAGGCTAAACTTAAATCTCTTTGTGTGTTATATGGTTTTGATGGTATAACTTCAATTTTACCCGGTCGTCCGTTAGTGTGATAATCTAGAGCTTCTTGTTTTCTTATTTTTGCCATTTTGTATGTAAAAATTAATTAAGCAAACAAAGATACAAACTTTAATCATAAGAACTATATGTCTTACCTCATTTAATCCCGCAAAATTCACCACTACATTACTGCTGTCTAATTAAAATATTGTAAATCAATTAATTAAAATAATTATTATACAATTTAATAACACCCAAATTTGAGGGAGTTTGGAATTACATTTATTTATCTGCTATATTTCTAAACCCTTGAAATATTAAGGTATTCCTACGGATTTTAAAATTTCGCATCTAAACAAAGCTAATTCCATGA
>CAYQRJ010000070.1:0-10562 GCA_964419855.1 uncultured Crocinitomix sp. | reverse complement strand
CCTCCTTTTAAATTAACCGTTTTCTTTTCTTTTCCAGCAATCACATCTACAATTAAATTATCAACCCCCATTGGGTGATGTGTTTGCGATTCTGTTACCACCTCTACATCATTAAACACTTTATTAAACATAAACTGAATACCTCCTACTATATATAGTCGTCTTGACACAAATGGTTGAATACTATCTTTTACAATCACTCCCTCAGATTGATCTGACATCTGAACATAATTAATATCATAAGGCGATTTAACTACCAAACCACTATCAGTTGATGTGATATTTATAGCATCTGTACCCCCATCAATATCAAATGCTATTTTTAATCCACCATCATTTAATATTTTTCCTTTCTCTATGTAATTATATTTCCTACCATTGTCAACTGTTACAATGTTTAAAACGGTTGTTCCATCATCCGATTGTTTAACGGTGTCTTTTGAGTACATTTTTGGTATAAAATCTTTATAAACAATTTGAATAGGATAATCTACCTCAGGAAACTCAATATTTTGAGTAAAATAATTGTTAGTATATTCAGAAATTAATAAGGGCATATCGTAACTATATTGTTTCACTTTATCATCTACTTTAATAGACAAATAAGTATCTGAACTTAAAATATAATTAACTGCTTTTCCTTCTGGAATTTCCATCATACCTTCAAAACTAAAGTTACGGGTAATCCATGCTCCTATTATTATGATTAAAAAAGATAGATGAAAAATAAAAGACCCTATTTTTTCACGTTTGTAAATTTTATATTTAACAATATTAGCTATTAAATTGATGAATAATAAAAATTGAATCCACTCAAACCATTTACTGTGATAAATTACTTTTAATGCGGTGGTTGTGTCGTAGTAAGTTTCAACTCCTGTAGCAATGGCTATAGATAAAAAGAATAAAAACACTAATAAAGACATTAACCACATTGAAAATAATATTTTTGTTAGTTTTCCACCAAAAAAATTATTTAATCCAAAAATCAATAATACAAACAACCCTTTAACAGACAATTGAGCCATTACAGATAAATCCACCTTTGTTTCAACTAAAATAGCCGAAAACACTAACAAAACAACAACAATAAAGGCTAAAAAAGATGATTTTTTTCTGATTGATTGACTCATAAAACAATGTTAATTAGGTTGCAAATTTAGTCTTTATTTCATTAAACTTTGTGATAAAAATCAAATATATTTTAAATCATTTTTTAAATTCATTCCATTTCAATTGGTTATTTAGTTTTGAAATTCTATATTTGCACCCGTTATAAAATTCGGTAAGAAAAAACATATAAATTAACAAATGAGAAATAAAGGATTTTTTTGGACCATAACCATTGCTTTAATTGTAGCTACGTTCTATCAATTATCGTTTACTTGGTCCGCAAATAGTATTGAAAAAGATGCAGAAGAGGTTGCAGAAGAAAAGTTAGATTCATTAATTAATGGCAATATCAAATCCATTTATGTTAATGGCGATAGTTTATTTGTAGATAAAGATGAAGATGTTCAAGAAATTAAATCTTATTTTACAGATATCTATTTAAAAGAAGTAAGTAACGAACCTGCACATTTTACAGGAGCAACTTATGCTGATTGTAAAAAGAAAGAAATTAGTTTAGGACTTGACCTTAAAGGTGGGATGAGTGTAACACTTGAAATTGATGTACCAAAGCTGATACATAAATTAGCAGGTAACACCAAAAAATCAGATTTTTATGTGCCTTATCAAAAAGCATTAGAACTTTATAATAAAGGTGAGGGAGATTTTATTGATTTATTTGTTGAAGAGTTTCAAAAAAATAACCCTGAGGCAAAATTAGCTAAGTTTTTCCATAGATATAATACTGAAGACATTGCTCCTGAAGCTACGGTTGAAGAAGTGGCTGAATTTTTAAGATACAAAGCCAACAACGCTTTAGATGGTGTTGAAACCATTATTGATAAACGTGTTAACCAATTTGGGGTGGCTCAACCTACCATTCAAAAGCAACCAGCAACTAATAGAATTTATGTTGAATTACCAGGTGTAAAAGACAAAGAAACTGTTAGACGTAAATTACAAGCCACTGCTAATTTAGAGTTTTACGAAACTTATGACAACGCTTATGATGGTATTGGAAATATGATTTTAGCAGGAGAGCAAGCTTTAAGTAAAGAATTGTTTGGTGATGTAATTGGTCAAAATAAAGATGAAGCTGAAGAAAGTGGCGACTCTACTGACATCTCTTTAGATTTAACTGCTGATACTGAAACAGAAACTTCTACAGAAGAAGCCTCTACTGAATTATCATTAGGAGATGATGAAGATTCTACAAAAACAGAAGATATTGCTGAAGAAACGCCAACCGATTCTTTAACTGATGAACAACAAAGACAATTAGCACCAATTAGAAGCTATTTAGTACCTTTATTTCAATATGGAGAAGACAATCAACCAGTAGGGTTTCAACCTGGTGCTGGTGTGGGATATGCACAAGTTGCAGATACCTCTATTTTAAATTCAAGATTAAACCACCCTGTTTTTAAAGAAAATTTCCCTGAAGACTTAACGTTTATGTGGTCTGCTAAAGAAATTATGGATGACAACAAACAGCCAACCGGTTTACTTTATTTATACGCCATTAAAACACCTGTAGATGGAGCACCTGTTGACGGAGAAGATATTGATAATTCTTATGTTAGAAATGACTACGGTAAAAATAGCGTAGTGATGAGAATGACACCTGAAGGAAGTGAAAAATGGGGAGAATTGACTGCTAAAAATCTTGAAAAACAAGTTGTCATTACTATGGATAACTTAGTGTTTTCTGCTCCTGTAGTTCAAGAAAAAATGACAGATAATGCTAGTATTACTGGGAGTTTTACAGTTGAAGAAGCCAAAGATTTATCTGGTTTATTAAATGCTGGTTCTTTACCTGCTCCAGCTAAAATTGTTGACGAAACTTCTGTAGGTCCAACTTTAGGAGAAGCAAACATTCAATCTGGTTTTTGGTCTTTTGTATTTGCTATTATTCTTGTATTAATATACATGGTATTTTATTATGGTAAAGCTGGTATAGTTGCTGATGTTGCCTTAGTGGTTAATATGTTCTTATTAATTGGAGCCTTGGCTTCTTTTGGTGCCATTTTAACCTTACCTGGTATAGCAGGTATTGTACTTACTATTGGTATGTCGGTAGATGCCAATGTACTTATTTTCGAACGTATTAGAGAAGAATTAAGACAAGGTAAAAATGCAAAAGTAGCTTTAGATGATGGTTTCAAAAAAGCTATGGCTGCCATTTTAGATGCTAACATCACTACTTTATTAACTGGTGTGGTTTTATTAGTGTTTGGTTCTGGACCAATTAAAGGATTTGCCATGACATTAATCATTGGTATTTTTACTTCATTCTTTTCGGCTGTGGTAGTTTCAAGATTAATATTTAGCTATTTAGATAAGAAAACCAATAACTTTACGTTCTCTACCAAATTAACTAAAAATTGGTTTGTTAACTCAAACATAGCATTTGTAACAAAACGTAAAATATTTTATGCCTTATCTTTAATTATTATCATTGCAGGATTTATTTCGTTAATGACAAGAGGATTAGATAAAGGTGTAGATTTTACTGGAGGACGTTCTTATGTTGTTAAATTTGAAAAACCTGTTGATATTAACAATATTAAATCGGAGTTAGCAGTTGTGTTTAATGGTGCACCAGTTGTTAAAACTGTTGGTAATTCTTATACGGCATCTATCACAACTAAATATAAAATTGCTGACAATTCTGATGAAGCTAACAATGATGTTGAAAAAGCCCTTACAACTGGTTTAAAAAACTTTGGTCAATCTGAGATTATCTCAAACCAAATGATTGCACCAACCATTTCAAGAGATTTAAAAACAAAATCTGTTTATGCTGTAACTTTTGCTTTAATTATTATTTTCTTATACATTTTATTTAGATTTAGAAAATGGCAATTTGGATTAGGGGCATTGGTTGCCATGGCACATGATGTATTAATTGTTTTAGGTTTATTCTCAATATTCCATGGTTGGATTGGTTTTTCTTTAGAAATTGACCAAGCTTTTATTGCAGCCATTTTAACGGTAGTTGGTTACTCAATTAATGATACTGTGGTTGTGTTTGATAGAATTAGAGAGTATTTAAAACTACACCCTTTTAGAGATAGAAAAGATGTGATTAACTCTGCACTTAACTCAACTTTAAGTAGAACCATTAACACTTCTGTTTCTACCTTTATTGTACTGTTAATTATCTTTATTTTTGGTGGTGATGCCATTAAAGGATTTACCTTTGCATTAATGGTTGGTGTGGTTGTAGGTACTTACTCATCATTATTTATTGCTACACCTTTAGTAATAGATTTAGAGAAAGATAAAAAAGAAGAAAAGAAACATTAAAATTTCTTAATCAAATTTTAAAGCACTCTTTCAATGGATGGAGTGCTTTTTTTATTTAACTTTGTTTCATCTTTTATGATAACACAATCTTTCATATTATTTTTAAATGATTTTGGCACTTGGGAACTCTTGCTAATTATGTTTGTTATTCTTATTCTTTTTGGAGGAAAAGGTTTGCCATCTATTGCCAAAACTTTAGGCAAAGGTATGCGAGAAGTAAAGGCAGCTACAGATGAAATTAAACGAGATATTCATGATTCTGCTACAAAAATTAAAAGAGAAATTAATTTACCAGAAATGGATAATCCTTTAGATGACATAAAAAAACCTTTAGAAACTTTAAATAACCCTGTAAAAGAAATTGAAAAATCATTAATAGAAACAGGAAAAGACATTAACGAAACACCCCCTAAAACATCATAATGGTATATTTAGTTTTAATTTTAGGCTTAGCCACTTTAATTGTTGGAGGTGAATTTTTAGTAAAAGGTGCAGTAGGCATTGCTAAAAAATTACACATTTCAACATTAGTTATTGGTATGACAGTCATTTCTTTTGGGACATCTGCTCCTGAATTAATTGTAAGTATTAAAGCTGCGCTTAGTGGCAATCCAGAAATAGCTATTGGAAATGTTGTGGGGTCAAATATTGCTAACATTGCATTGGTTTTAGGTATAACGGTCATGATTTTTCCTATTGTAGTGGACAGAAACTCTAAAATTTTAGATTGGCCAATGATGATGCTAGCCTCTATTTTATTTTTTGTGTTTGCTTTATTTTTTGGAAAAGATTATACCATTACCCGCTGGGAGGGAGCTATTTTATTCTTAATTTTAGTTGGTTTTATCTATTATTTAGTATCTAATTCTCGTAAAAAAACAAAACAAGCCCTTGCCGAATCTGATGAAGAAATTGAAGCCATTAGCGATAATTTGTGGAAATCTTTATTGTTTCTTTTAATTGGCTTAATAGGTTTGTACTTTGGTGCTGATTGGCTACTGAATAGTGCCGTTGAAATTGCCTTGAGTTTAGGCATGTCAAAATCTGTTGTTGGTTTAACTATTGTAGCATTTGGCACATCTGTACCTGAATTAGTAACCAGTGCCGTTGCCGCCTTTAAAAAAGAAACTGATATATCTATTGGAAATTTAATTGGGTCTAATATTTTTAACATTATGGCTGTAATTGGAATGACTGCTATGGTTAAACCTATTAATGTAGATGGCTCAGTTATTAATTATGATATGATTTGGATGTTAGGTATATCAGCAATGTTACTACCCTTAATGCTTATTGGTAAAAAATTAGGACGTTTTAAAGGGTTTATGCTTTTTGGTACTTATGTCGTTTACATTACTTTAGTGGTTATGGCTCAAAAAGGATAAGATTTTTTGTATCTTTGCTTAAACAATTTCTTTATGCACTTTTTACCTGAAAATATAGACCTTTATGCCCATCAATTTACACAAAAAGAGAGTGAATTATTAGCTAAACTCAATAGAGATACACAAATAAAAATGGTTAATCCTAGAATGTTATCGGGGCATTTGCAAGGGCGATTTTTAAGTATGATATCTCACTTAAAACAACCCAAAACTGTTCTAGAAATTGGCACATACACTGGCTATTCGGCTTTGTGTTTGGCTGAGGGTTTAAACAAAGATGGCAAGTTAATTACCATTGATATTAATGAAGAAATAGCCCATTTTGCCCAACAGTTCATTAATCAATCTGACTACAAACATCAAATTGAATTAATGGTGGGTGATGCTACAAAAATTATCCCTAACCTCCCCCACTCTTTTGACTTGGTGTTTATTGACGCCGACAAAGAAAATTACAGTATTTATTTTGATTTAATTATAGATAAAGTACCAACAAATGGTTTAATTTTAGTTGATAATGTATTGTGGAACGGACACATACTAAAGCCAGAATCAGAAATGGATTTGGATACAAAATCCATTCACCAATTTAACTTAAAAGTACATAACGACCCTAGGGTAGAAAATATATTAGTGCCTATTAGAGATGGTTTAATGATGTTAAGAAAAAAATAAATATAAAAAACTTACAAACAATGATTTTAGATTTTAGAAGCGACACTGTTACCAAACCAACGCAACAAATGCGAGAATTTATGCTTAACGCTCCTGTTGGTGATGATGTATTTGAAGAAGACCCATCAATTAATGAATTAGAACAACTTGGTGCTGAGATGTTTGGTATGGAGGCTGGGTTATTTTGCACATCAGGAACACAAACCAATCAAATTGCCATTAAAGTTCATACTAACCCTGGTGATGAAGTAATTTGTCATGAGGAAGCTCACATTTATCGTTATGAAGGAGGAGGTATTGCTAGAAACTCTCAAGTTTCTACTCGTTTTTTAAGGGGAAATGATGGCAGAATTAATCCTAACGAAATTGAGGATAATATTAACCCTGACAATTTACATTATCCTGTAACTACGTTAGTGAGTATTGAAGATACTTCTAACCGTGGTGGAGGTAAAGTATATGATTTTAATGATATTCAACAAATATCTCGTATCTGTAAACAAAACAATTTAAAGTTTCATTTAGATGGTGCTAGAGTTTTTAATGCTTTAGCTGTTAACAGTGTAGATTCTAAAGTTTACGGACAACAATTTGATAGTATATCAGTGTGTTTATCTAAAGGATTAGGTGCACCTGTGGGGTCGTTATTGTTGGGTAATAAAGAATTTATTAAAAAAGCACGTAGAGTCAGAAAATATTTAGGCGGAGGAATGCGTCAAGCGGGAATTATAGCAGCTGGTGGAATTTATGCTTTAAAAAATAACATCAACAGACTAAAAGATGACCACCGTAGAGCCAAAGAAATTGAACAAATACTTAACCAACAAAATTGGATAAAAGAAGTAATACCTGTTGAAACTAATATTGTAGTTGGCATTTTAAAAGACGCCTCACAACAAGCCCAAATTATTGAAAACTTAAAGCAAAAAGGCATTTTAGTAGTTGATTTTGGTAGAGGAAGAATAAGACTTACCACTCACCTTGATATTACAGATGAGCATATTGACTATTTGAGAAAAAATATTTAAACCAAAACAAACTACCTTACAATTATTTTTTCAGATAACAACACTTCCTTTTTGGATTTAACAACCACTAAATAAATTCCTCCACTTATGGGTACTCTTAACATTAATTGATTAGATGATTGATTAACTTGATGTGTTAATTCTTTTCCGTTTAAATCATAAATAAACACTTCAGTTGGCGAATTTTTACTTTGGTTTGAAATAAATAATTGCCCTCCTCTCTCCACAGGGTTTGGATAAATAGATACCACATTTTTTATTACTGATTCATTGATACTTGCACTATTTTTAGTTATGTTTAAGTCCCATATTCCTCTTCCGTGAGTTCCAAACCTAACAATATCTAAATCGTTAACATAATCTACTGAATAATAACTGCCTATTGGAGCAGTTGTTCCACCTAGATAAAACCATTCATCTAATGCTAAGTAATATACATAAGGACCTGCATCTGTTGCAGCAAATAAAAATTCATCATCTGGCGACATCACCATATCTATAATTAGCGTATTTGGTAATCCATTTTGAATTGATGTAAATGTTTCTCCCCCATCTGTTGACATAAAACAAGGACTGTTAGAATAACCGCTTCCACCAAAAAATACTAAATTAGAGGTTTGGTTGGCTGATGCTATACATGCACCATAAAGATAAAACGCACCAGGACCATTTAAAATTTGACCTTCATTCCAATTTAAGCCATTGTCATTTGAATAATAAAATTTTCCATTTTCAGTTCCAACATACAATTTATTAGTATCTATTTTTGATGCATTAATGGCTGATATTTCATCTCCGCTTGCTTGTTTAAAATCAAAATTAAATTGAGAGGCTGTAACATTTCCGTTTAAATATTCTAATTTAATAAGATGAGAGCCATTACCACCACCAATATCTCCACCTGCCACATAAATATAATTATCTGCTACGTTGGGAGCTGCTGCCGTAGGTACAATCCAATCGTAGGCTGGCATATCTACACCATCTACATTATGAGAACCTCCATATCCTGGTACACCTAAAAGATTATCAAAAATATAAAACAAAGCACCTGGATATTGTGCCCATAATACTTGTCCATTATTTGACACTTGCATGTGCCCGTAATCACCAGAGATGGCTTGTTCTAGAGATAGAACACTTGTACCTTGTGCCGTATTAGTGTATTGCAGACCTTGATCTTGCGTGCCTCCATACATTCTATTAGCGTCAAGAGGGTTGGTAATGACATCATAAAACTGACCAATGTTTAAATTGTTTAACCCAATATTTTGAGTGGTTTGTAAATGGTCGTAAGAAATGCTAATGCCACCATGGTTGCAAATTAAACAAAACTCTGTGCCATCATTTTTAACAAATGATTTTAATCGCATTATATCGGCATGTACCTCATTGGCTACATCATTATAATAATCAGTCCAATTGTTGTGGGTAAAATTCACCCCTCCATCTACTGAACGGTACAACTCCACTTCTCCAAAATAAACTTGATTGGGATCGTCCTCTGCTACTTCAATTCCAACATTCCATGAGTTTACTGGCAACGTAGAAACTAAATTAAACGTCATTCCATTATCAGTTGATTTGTAAAGTTCTGATTTATTTCTTAAAACATACAAAGTCGTATCTAATGGCGTAGCAACTGCTTCTAATTTAAAATAATTTCCAGCACTAAACCCACTGCCTACACTTATTTGGTTAGAGCTACCATTTTCATAAACATACATTCCGTTATTGGCATCTAAAACATAAGCTTTTGTTCCGTTATGATACATAGCCATTGAAGCTTTATGCCCATTAGATGAAGCAAATGCCAAATACTGAACATCATTAAACGTTAGTCCATTATCAACCGAAACGGCTACTTTATTTATAGGTACATCAGCATCATAATATAAATAAACCAAAGTACTATTAACATCATTTAACTGAATAAAATCAATGGCTTTACCATTTGAATTATTAAAACCGTTGGCATTTTGCCATGTTTGACCTTCATCATCAGAATATTTTATTTGTTTGCCTTTAGACACAAAAATTCTCCTTTGACCTGCTGATAATTCAATCACCTTAATAATATCCGTATCAAAAAGTAAATTATTATTTAAT
This sequence comes from uncultured Crocinitomix sp., assembly GCA_964419855.1. Classification (GTDB taxonomy): domain Bacteria; phylum Bacteroidota; class Bacteroidia; order Flavobacteriales_D; family Crocinitomicaceae; genus Putridiphycobacter. Next base: position 946 of record CAYQRJ010000070.1, on the reverse strand, counting down.
ACTTGCCAAGATGTCCCATTTAAGTTAGAACGCCATAAAGACCCATTAACTGCTATTCCATAAATTAATTCTGAGTTGTTTTCAAAATCAACATTCATTAAATTACCAGCTTGATTGTTACTTCCTCTTTCAAACCACTCCCCTTCTAAATATCCATTGGCAAATTGTTCTACCGATTTTTGTTGTTGATGACTTCTTTGCTTTGCAAGAATGGTAAAATTTTGTTCATTAATTTCCTTCCAATTTTCATTAGGTGCTGTTTTATGCAACGATTCTAACCACAAATCTTTTCTATTTTCATATTGCTCTTCATTGTTCATATTTTGAACCACTTCTGTTGGAACAGGAATAACATTTTTTTCTGAATGAGTTGAGTTTTGTACTTTGCTACAAGATTTTAATCCAACAGCTAAAGTAAACAGACTTATAATGGATAGTATTTTTTTCATATTTATAAAATTAATTGATTTTTTTTAATTGACATCATCTTTCACTCAAATTTAATTTGTAGTAAAAACCATAGAAATCCAAATAAAAGGCATAACCGCAAAAATTCATGGAATTAGCTTTGTTTAAATGCGAAATTTTAAAATCCGCAGGAATACCTTAGTATTTCAAGGGTTTAGAAATATAGCAGATGAATAAAGATAATTTCAAACTCCCTCAAATTTGGGTGATATAAAATTGTATCGATTAGTCAGTTCGAGTGATTTTGTTTTTTTGGATAAAAAAAATAAAATTGTATCGAGAACAGGCTATGGAGTCAACAACCCTAACAACCTCAAAAACACAACCCGCTATGTTCTCGATACATTTTTAAAGTAAATACTATCGTATTTGCTTTAAAACCACTCGAACTGACGCTAAACAAAAAAATAAAATTGTATCGAGTAGTCAGTTCGAGTGATTTTGTTTTTTTGGATAAAAAAAATAAAATTGTATCGAG
>CAYQRJ010000069.1:0-10614 GCA_964419855.1 uncultured Crocinitomix sp. | reverse complement strand
TATTTTCAAAAAACCACTCAAAATTTTGAGTGGTTTTTTTGTTTGTTGAAATAAATTAGTTAAAACACAAGGTTTTTACCGAAAAATAAAATATTTTTGTCGTTTATCCGTTTGCATAAGAATAAATTGAATTAATGAAAAACAACAAGATATTTAGATTTAGTATTGTGGTTAGTATTTTAACCATAGCTATTGTTGTTGTTCAATCATGTTCCACCGAAAAAGATGCTTGGATTAATAGAGGGTTTCATAATATGAACGCAAAGTACAATGGATACTTTAATGCGGGTGAAATTATTGATGATGCTCTTTTGTCGTACAGAGATAAAACCAAAGAAGATTATACAAAAGTATTACCAGTTGAAGCTTTTCCATCAAAAGAAGAAGCAGTTGGTTTTGCTACACCTATGGAAGATGCCATTGAGCGTTGTTCAAAAGTGATATACAAACATGCCATGCCTAATCCAAACATTGCTAAAAGCAAAAATGAAGAATATGGTAAATGGATAGACAACAATTGGTTTATAATTGGTAAAGCTCACTATTTAAAGGGAGAATATCCTGAAGCCATTGAAAAGTTTAAATATATTACCAAGTTTTACAAAGGAGAAGACGGCATTTATTTAGCCAGATTATGGTTGGCAAAATCTTATATGGCACAAGGGGAGTTTTCTAAAGCTAAAATTGAATTAGACAAGGCTAAAAGAGAAAAAGAAGAGGCAGAAGCCAATGAAAAATCTATAATGGATTATTTTAAAAAAGATGGAGAGAAGAAAAAATCCAAAAAGAAAAAAATGAGTAAGCGTAAACGTAAGAGAATGCGCCAAGAAAAACGAAAAAACAAAAAAAATGAACCTGCAAAATATACTAGAAAATTAAAATTAGAATACGAAAAAACTTTTGCAGAATATTACATTGAAACCAAAGATTACTCCAAAGCTATTCCGCATTTAGAAAAAGCCATAGAATTAACTAGAAACAAAAAAGAAAAGGCGAGATACCGTTTTATTTTAGCACAAGTTTACCAACAAATGGGCAATGGAGGACAAGCGGCTTATTACTTTCATAAAGTTGCCAAATCTAATGCTCCTTACGAAATGAGATTTTATGCAAAAATTAATAAAGCATTATCCTCCGATTCAAATAAAGAAGAGCTAAGAAAAGACCTTTATAAAATGATTAAAGACCCTAAAAATGAAGAGTATAAAGATCAAATTTATTATGTGTTGGCTGAAATGGATTTTAAAGAAGGAAAAATTGATAAAGCAAAAGAAAATTATAGTCATTCAGTGTTTTATTCTATTAATAATGATAGGCAAAAAGGGATTAGCTATTTAAAATTAGCTGATATTTATTTTAACGAAAAGGATTATATTCCTGCTCAAAAATATTATGATTCTTGTGTAAATGTCCTTCCAAAAGATTATGAAGATTATACTAAAGTTAAAGATAAAGCTGAAGGTTTATCGGATTTAGTTTTAAATTATGAAACTGTAATTGAGCAAGACAGCTTACAAAAAATAGCGCTTTTACCCGAAAAAGATAGAGAAAAATTCTTAAAAAAAACAGTCAAACAAATTAAAGCAGAAGAAGAACGTAAAAAACGTGAAGAAGAGGAACGTTTATTGGCTCAACAAAAAAGACTTAATAATTCAACCGCTAATTCTGGATCGGGGTCAAAATGGTATTTTTATAACCAAAAAGCTAAAAGTAGAGGGTTTAATGAATTTAGGTCTTTATGGGGACAACGTGTTTTAGAAGATGATTGGAGACGTTCTAACAAAGAATCTTTTACAGAAACAGAAGACGAAACTGACACAACAGAAGTGGTTGAAGATGATGGGTTAACAGTTGATGATTTGAGAAAAAATCTTCCTCTTACACCTCAAGCTATGGATTCATCAACCAATTTAATTATGAATTCTCTTTACAACTTAGGAATCATTTATAAAGAACAATTAAAAGAAGTAGATGAAGCAGCCAATTATTTTCAACAAGTTTTAGATAGAAACATTGAACATGAAAAAGTTTTGCCCGCCACTTATCAATTGTATTTAATTTACCTGAAAAAAGGCAATACAAGTAAAGCTGATAACTATAAAAATTTAATCCTTCAAAAATATCCTCAGTCAGATATTGCTAGAGTAATTAAAGACCCCGATTATTTTAAAAAGAAAGAAGAGGAATCTAAAAAAGAATTAAAAGAATATGAGGCTCTACTTAAAAAATATGGTAGAAGAATGTATATGGATGTAATTACAAACGCAACAAGAATCATTAAAAATCAACCAGACAATTTATACTTAAATAAGTATTATTTATTAAAAGCGTTTGCCATTAGTAAATCTAACATAGGTGGTGTAGATATGGTTAAAAAAACACTTGAGGAATTATATCAACTTTCTCCCGACTCTGAAGAAGGAAAACAAGCAAAAATTTATTTAGATAAAATTAAAGCGGGGCAACAAATTGTACCTAAAGATAACGACACACCAATGTTTACAGTTAATGATAATGAAAAACATTATTTTGTACTTATTTTTCCAGAAGATGGAGGAAACATTAATCAAACTAAAATTAAGGTGTCTAATTTTAACCAAACCTTTTTTAAAAGCTCCAATTTAAAGCTTCAAAACAGTGTTTTAGATCAACAAAACCAAACATTAGTAGTTAGCCCGTTTGACAATAAAGATAAAGCACTAAATTATTATAAAGCTTTTATTTCAACACCTGCAAAACAAAAGTTAGGCGATACGGCTACCAAATATGATAACTTTATTATTAGTCAATCTAATTATTTATTACTTTTGAAAAATAAAAATTTAGAGGATTATATTAAGTTTTTTAATCAAAATTATTAACCTATGGCAACTCAAATACTATTATCAGAGCTTTTAGCTGAAACGACAAAAAAGGAAATTACAAAAATAACTAATTCAGTTTTTAAGATTAATGATGATGTGTTAGAAATACTTGAGGTTAATTTTGACACAAAAACATTAAAAATAAGACACAATCACAGTACGCACAATATAGATTTTAAATCAGATTTAGACTTGGTGTTAGATAAAATGGGAATTAAAAGATCTTTTGAGGCCATTAATACAGATGTGAAAGCACCAATGCCAGGTAAAGTATTAGATGTAGTTGTAAATGTTGGAGATGAAGTGAAAAAAGGAGATGCCATTTTAATTTTAGAAGCCATGAAAATGGAAAATGTACTTAAAGCAGAAGGAGATTGTATTATTAAATCTGTTTTAGTAGAAAATCAACAATCTGTAGAAAAAAATCAAATATTGGTTGAGTTAGAAGATTAAAAAGCATTCATCTTCTATAACATAAATATTTTACTCTTTATTCTCAGTATCAATAACAATTGTTACTGGTCCATCATTAACTAAACTTACTTGCATATCAGCTCCAAACTCTCCTGTTTTTATTGGCTTGCCTAATAAGTCAGATAATTTTTTAATCATCTTTTCATATAAAGGAATGGCTTTTTGGGGTTTTGCCGATTTAATAAATGAGGGTCTATTGCCTTTTTTTGTTAGTGCATACAAAGTAAACTGACTAATTAAAAGAATGTCGCCATTAATATCTTTTATTGATAAATTCATTTTTCCGTCATCATCAACAAAAATCCTTAAATTGATGATTTTATTAGCTAACCATTCCAAATCATCCATTGTGTCATTTTCACCAATGCCCAGCAACAACATATAACCTGTTTTTATTTCGGATTTTAATTGATGATTAATGCTAACACTCGCAAAACTTACCCTTTGAACAACCGCTTTCATCTACAATAAATTTTCTAACTCATTGATGTGTTTTTGTTTTGATGCTTCATCTAATAAAGAATATTTAAAAGAATTTTTTGCCAACTCAACCAAATCTTCTTTTGTTAAATTTAAAGCCAATTGGATGTCCTCATAGTTTTTATTAACCTGACCTCCAAAATAAGCAGGGTCATCTGAATTAATGGTTACTTTTAATCCTTTATCCATCATTGTTTTTAAAGGGTGATTTTTTAAATCATCAACCACTTGAAGGGCTGTGTTGGATAAGGGACAAACCGTTAAAGCCAAATCACGTTTAATAATTTCATCTACTAAAGTATCATCTTGTAAGGCATTATTGCCATGGTCTATCCTTTTAATACCTAAAATATCTATGGCTTCCCAAACATAATCTGCATCTCCTTCCTCTCCAGCATGAGCCAAAGGTACATAACCAGCCTCAACTGAGGCTTTAAAAACGTTTTTAAATTTTGATGGCGGATTTCCTTTTTCTGATGAATCTAAACCAACGGCTTTAATTTTATCTTTGAAAGGTAAAGATTGTTCTAAAGTTTTAAAGGCATCTTCCTCACTCAAATGACGCAAATAGCTCATAATTAATAAAGATGATACCCCTAACTTTTCTTTAGCGTCATCACAAGCTTTAGATATACCATTAATAACAGTCTCAAAACTAACGCCACGGTGAGTGTGTGTTTGAGGGTCAAACATTATTTCTGTATGTCTAACATTTTGTTGTGCACATTTTTGTAAATAACTATAAGTTAAATCATAAAAATCTTGTTCATTAATCAAAACCCCTGCGCCTTGATAATAAATATCTAAAAAATCTTGCAAACAATTAAATTGATATGCTTTTTTAACTTCTTCAACGTTTTTATACGGAATATCTATTTGATTTCTTTGCGCTATGTCAAACATTAACTCTGGCTCAAATGACCCCTCAATGTGTAAATGTAGTTCGGCTTTTGGTAAGTTTTTTATAAAAGTTTTCATGTAATATAATTTTGGTAAAAATAATTTAATTAATTTATTATTAATCAATTTTTATTACATTTATAAAAAATATCATTATGCGATTAAGAAAACTTAAACTTGACAAAATCTTATTTTTAGATATTGAAACCGTTCCTGAATCATATCATTTTTCTGATTTAGATGAAAAAACAGCTGAACTTTATTTGCAGAAAAACAAGTACTTAATTGAGAGGGATGGATTAAGTGAAGAAGAAATTTATCAACGTGCGGGAGTCTATGCAGAGTTTGGTAAAATTGTGTGTATTTCTTGTGGTATTGTAAGCGAAACCTCAGCAGGAAAACAAATTAGAATGAAATCTTTTGCCAGTGGTGACGAAAAAGAATTGTTAGTAGAATTTAAAGATTTATTAGATAAACATTATAATTCACCCTACCACAGTTTATGCGGTCATAACGCTAAAGAGTTTGATTTTCCGTTTATTGCCCGCCGAATGTTAATTAATGGCATTGATATTCCTGATATTTTAGACATAGCAGGCAAAAAACCTTGGGAAGTAAATCTTTTAGACACTATGGAGTTATGGAAGTTTGGCGATTATAAACATTACACATCTATTGCTTTGTTATGCCACATTTTTAAAGTACCCACCCCTAAAGATGATATTTCTGGTGCGGATGTAGCAAGAGTGTATTATGAAGAAAATGATTTACCCCGCATTACAACCTACTGCGAAAAAGATGTGGTTGCTTTAATTCAATTATTTTTAAAATTTAGAAACGAGCCGTTGGTTAAAGATGACAATATTATTTTGGGTTAAATTCCAATATGAAACAAAGCTTTTCCTTGATTAATGACTGGTTTATTATCGTGCCCAAAAACAAAACCATCTTGTTTAGCTATAATTTTTTTCTCAAATTGATTATAAGGATTGGTAATCACCCCCAAAATGTCTCCCTTTTTAAAATATTCACCACTTTTAATTTGCGGTAAAAACACTCCCGAAACAGAAGCACGTAACCATTTATGTTTTTCTATTACCTGCATTTTTTGTTGCTCAACTTTTTCATCAACCATATTAAAATGATGTAAAACTCTCTTAATGCCATTAATGCCTTCTGTTATTGAAAAGTCATCTAAACGTAAAGATTCTCCTCCTTCAAAAACTACCATTGGCACTTGGTGCTTAAACGCTTCTTTTCTAAACGATTTATTAATTAATCCTGTTTTTATTTTTAAAGGAGCATTAAAAATTCGTGCTAACTCTAAACTTTTTTCATCTTCTTTATTTACCCTTACCTGCGGATAATTATAAATACTATTTCCTCCTGTATGAAAATCTAAACCATAATCAACAATAGGTAAAATATGTTTAGTTAAAACATTAGCTACTCTAGATGCCAACGACCCAGATTTACTACCAGGAAAACTTCTGTTAACGTCTTTGCCATCTGGCAAGTCTCTTGAAAAATTAATAAATCCGTAAATATTAACCAAAGGAATAGCTATAACAGTGCCACAGTTAAGCTGATTAAATATTTTTTGATGAATGGCTCGTCTAACAATTTCAACCCCATTAATTTCATCACCATGCACACCACCTGTAAGCAAAACAGTGGGGCCCTCATTTTTACTTCTATATACATTAGCCGAAATTGAAATTACAGTACCAGATGCCAGTTTTGAAATATCTAACTTAACAGTTTTGTTTTCTCCTTTTTTAATTTTAATTTTATTAATTATCATAAGTTAGTTGTTAAAGTCTTCTTCTATAAATTTAATAATCTCTCCCGCTACATCTATGTTTGTTGTTCCCTCAATTCCTTCTAAGCCAGGAGATGAATTGATTTCGAGAATTAATGGTCCTTTTTTTGACCGTATAATATCCACCCCTCCAAATTTTAATCCTACTGCTTTTAAAGCATTTATTGCCATTTGTTGTTCCTCATCACTTAACCTTATTTTATAGCCAATTGCTCCTCTATGAATATTTGACCTAAACTCATTTTGCGGAGCTATTCTTTCCATAGCTGCAATAATGCGATTACCCGCAGTAATTATTCTTAAATCTCTGCCTGAAGATTCCTTTATAAATTCTTGCAAAATAACTTGCTTTTTTGAGTTAGCAAAATGGTCGAAAAAATTTTGGGCTGTGGGTTCATTTTTAATTAAATGAACACCTAATCCTTGTGTGCCTTCTATAACTTTTAAAATAAAAGGATAGCCCAATTTAGTTTTAACAATAGGTTCTACTTCATGAAAATCATTAGAAAAATAGGTGGTGGGCATATCAACGCCTGCTTCAGCCAAAACTTGTAATGATTTTAACTTATCTCGTGACAGTAATAACCCCTCAGAACTGGTTAAGGTGCTAACTCCCATCTTTTCAAAATGTCTAATCACTTTTTCTCCGTAAGACGTTACGTTGGAGCCAATGCGTGGAATAATATAATCGGGTAAAGGGAGTGTTTCTCCTTCATATAAAACACTAAATTTTCCTTGTTCAATCAACAAATCGCAATACATGTGGTTGATTACCCTAACTTTATGATGTCTTTGTTTTACCGCTTCATATAATCTTGAAGTAGAATATAATTCAATATTTCTTGATAAAATGTATATGAGCATTAATGATTAATGATTTCTGGTGATTCTACGATATTACTTTCATGCAAAGCCCTATCTATTAGTTGAATACTATATTTTATGGTGTCTGATTGACTAGAAAAAACATTATAATATAACGTACCCATATCTATTTCTATTTCGCCTTTAATACCTTTAGATTTCCCTTTAAATTCAATGGGTTTTATGCGATATTCAAAAATTAAAGTATCGTTTTGAAGATTAACTGCTGGCACCCACCCTAACACATCATCTTTTTCGTAATTAACAATTTTAATGTTGTAATAATATTTAGAACCAGGATTATATGGTGGTAAAGTGTCTGAAGGTGCTAAACCAATATCTCCGTCACCATCAGTAAAATTAAACGAAATAGTGGCAGAATCGCCTGTAATTATAAAATCTTTATAGGTAATAGATGGCTCAACAGGATATTCTTCTTTTTTAAAGCATGATGAAAGAATGATACTTAATAAAGTAATTGAAAAAATAAAGTGTATTTTTGTACGCATCTTTAAATATTTAGTGTAAAGATAAAAATTTTTGTGCACATCACTAAACATAATGTAATTAAAAACAGTAACACATTGAATAATCGGTTTTTACATACCAAACAAATATTTGAAATTTTATCTCAAAAACAATTTGATGAACTAGCATTAGAATTGTTTCATTTTCAGTATAAAAACAATAAAATCTATAAAAAATACTGCGATTTACTTAAAATTGACCCAAAAAAGGTCAATAAAATAGAAAAAATACCTTTTTTACCCATTTCTTTTTTTAAAACTCATCAAGTATATTGTGGAGATGAAAAATCAGATATTGTTTTTACTTCCAGTGGTACATCTGGAATGGTTACTTCTAAACATTTAATTAAAAACGTAAATCTTTACGATCTGTCTTTTCTTAATGGGTTTTCAAAGTTTTATGGCAACATTAAAGATTACATTATCATTGGTTTATTACCAAGCTATTTAGAAAGAGATGGTTCCTCTTTAATTTATATGGTTAAACATTTAATAGAATTATCTGGGCATCAGGATTCTGGATTTTTTTTAAATGAATTTAAGCAAATTGAAGACATTATAAAATGTAACAAAGGCACTAAAAAAATTCTACTTATTGGGGTATCTTACGCCCTACTTGATTTTGCCGAACAAAACCAACCCGATTTATCTGGATGCATTGTGATGGAAACAGGTGGGATGAAAGGTAAACGAAAAGAGATTCCTAAAACTAAATTACATCAAATATTAAAAAAAGGGTTTAATGTTAATCAAATTCACTCGGAATATGGAATGACTGAATTGCTATCTCAAGCGTATGCTACAAATGATGGAAAATTTAAAACTCCGCCTTGGATGAAAGTATTTACAAGGGAAACCAACGACCCTTTTTCTATCACCCATCAAAAAACAGGTGGTCTTAATATTATTGATTTAGCCAACGTTTATTCGTGTGCCTTTATAGCCACACAAGACTTAGGAAAAGTTTACCCCAATCATTTTGAAGTGCTAGGCAGATTTGATAATTCAGATATTAGAGGGTGTAATTTGTTGGTGCAATAATTTACTCTTCCTAATATAAACTCAATGATATGTAATTCCAATTTTAATGAGTTTTAGAGATACAAATTATATATTATTTACAAAAATTAATGTAGATATTATAATAAAAACACCCACACAACAAATTGTGCAGGTGAAAAAAAACTCTAATATGAAGATGTTAGAGTAAGATGATTTTTTTAACGTTTTACTAACTATATTTTACGTGAATATTAATCGTAATAGTTTTAGCAATATTACTTGATGGTTTACCTTTTTCAAAAACTATGTTATAGTCTGCAAGAGTTAAATCAAAAGTAGATTTTGCGCTAACTTTTCCGTCTTTTACTATAATTGTCCCTAGTCCAACAATGTCTTTTGTTACTCCATGTAACGTTAATTTACCAGGCACTTTTACTTTGTAACTTCCATCTTTTTTAAAGTTAACTGCACTTAAATCAGCTATTTTACCTTTAAATGTAGATTTCGGAAATTGTTTTGTGTCCAAAAACTTTTTGCTGTTGTAGTGTTTTTGCATAGTAGCATTTGCAAATTCAAAACTTTGCATTGGAACCGAAAACACCATAGTTCCATCTGTAGTATTAACCGTGCTAGTAACTTTGTAGTTGTTAGCTTCAATGTCTTCAATAGATGTTTTTGACAAAAAATGAGCGTGTCCTGTTTTAGTCATTAATTTTTGTGCATTTAATGTTGTTCCTACAAAAAACAACATGGCTAATGTGATTACTTTTTTCATAATTTTAAATATTTTTTAGCAAAGTTAATATCAAGGTTTTCAATAAAATGTCGGTTAAATTGCATTTTATAAATAGAAACATTTTTAGACAATTAATGTCGTTTAAGCGACAAAATTTAATAGTGGTTAATTATAATTTTGACAAAAAAAAACGAATAATATGGAAAAGAATAAAAAAAAGAAATTAGTCAAAATTATACTAGGTGTTATCGCTCTGGGAATTGTTAGTGTAATTGTTGTTGTAGCTGTTATATTTTTAACCCCTCACCGAGATGTAAAAAATACACCTACAGATTTTGTTGTTAATTCTACATCTTTGGTAGAAGAATACCTAAAGGATTCTCAATCAGCCAACGAAAAATATTTAAGTGAAGATGGTGATTCTAAAATTTTTGAAGTAACTGGTAGAGTTGATCAAATTATGAAAAATATGAAAGATGAATCTGTTGTTGTTTTAAAACCTGAAGGTGAAGAATTGGGTGTTCAATGTACCTTTACTTTAAAAGAAGATTTATCAAACATAAAAGAAGGAGACAACATTAAAGTTAAAGGAAAAATAGAACAAGGTGCTTCTTATGATGAGGATTTAGAAATTGGTGAAGACGTCATTATTGGTGAATGTAGTTTAGTGAATGAATAAAGATTCACATTAAAAATTATGGTGATTATTGTTAGTTTACCTTTTTCGGTTCTTAAATATAAATATTTTTTTACAAGTCTAAAGGGGTAGTTTTAAAGTGAATACGTTAAATTATAAATAAAATAAGCCTTTAGATGCTAATTCAAAAAACATTTTGGACTGGGTTGTTAAAATATTTCGTATTAAATGTCGTTCTTTTTTAGTTAGGCATTTTTTTTGATAGAGTGCCATTAAATTAAAATGATGACAAAACTTTTTATTACCTT
>CAYQRJ010000068.1:1464-10743 GCA_964419855.1 uncultured Crocinitomix sp. | reverse complement strand
AAGCATAACAATCTGTATAGTGCATTGCTAACCTGCGGGATAGCAACGACACCATACAGTAACCGTCAGACTGCGCAAAAACTTAAACCAACATTTTTGATGATTTAATTTTAAAAATTCAACTACTTATACTTTAACCATTTTATTACTTCTTTAAAAGAGGCTTTTTTTCCGTACATTAAAATGCCTGTTCGGTAAATTTTGGCTGCTAACCAAGTGAAACCAATAAAAGTTGCAAACAATAATACAATTGAAATGATGTATTGATATATTTCTACTGTTCCCATAGACACTTTAACCATCATTACAATTGGAGAGGTAAAGGGTATAATTGAAAAAATAGTTCCAATTTCGCTTGCAGGATTTGTAATAAGCGTTGACGCCACAACATAACTTAAAATTAATGGCATAGTTACGGGTAAAACCAATTGTTGAGTATCGGTTTCAGAATCTACCATTGAACCAATGGCTGCAAAAATTGAGGAGTAAAGAAAAAATCCTCCAATAAAATAGAATAAAAAAGATATAATTAGCAATGGCCAATCAACAAGTGTAAATATAAATTCTACCACTTTACTGGTTTGTCTAATGGTTTCGGCTTTGGTTTGTATCACACCTTCTGCCATAGCGTTGGCATCCCAATTTTCGGGCGAAATGATATCGGTAAATACAAATGTTCTTATTAAAAACATAGATACACCTGCAATAATTATCCAAACAACAAATTGGGTTAAGCCCACTAAACCTATGCCTAAAATTTTACCTAACATTAACTGAAAAGGTTTTACAGATGAGATAATAACCTCTATTACTCTATTAGTTTTTTCTTCTATTACTCCACGCATCACTTGCATAGAATAAATAAAAATGAATAAGTAAATTATAATGGCAAACCCAAACCCTAAAGTGGCTTTTAAAGGGGTGATGTCTTCTCCACTTGGGTCTTCTCCGTTAATAAACTGAAAACTGAAAGGTTGTTGAATTTTACGATATTGTTTTTTAGTTAAATTAGTTTCTTTTAAAGCAAAGTATTCTCTTATTCTTGACTCAATTCTGTTTTGAACATAGTTTTTATTACTTAAACTTGGTTGAGAACGAAACACTACGGGTACTTTTCGGTTGGCTGGTACTTTCTCGTTAAGCATTACCAACATATCAAACCGCTTAAACTTTGGAGTTTCCATAAATTCTTGGGCAGTACCTATGTAATCGTTATAAAAATAAAAAATAGCAGGTGCTTTGTTAATGGTATCTTGGTAAATTTCGTTACCACACCAATGACCAGGGTCTGCTACCAACACTTTTATTTGTTTGTCTTCTTTTAAACTTAACCACATAGCGACAAACATAAAACCAACAATTACTAATGGAGTTAAAATGGTAAGAATTAAAAAAGATTTCTTTTTAACCCTTGTTGAATATTCTCTACTGATTATTAATCCTAACTTACTCATTATTTTCTCCTTTCTGTTGATTAATGGCTTGAATAAAAATATCGTTCATTGATGGAATGACTTCATTAACCGATTGAATTTCAACCACAGACATAACGGTTTTAAGTAAATCGTTAAGGGTGTTATTGTTTTTTAGTTGAACATAAGCAATGGCAGTATCATCATCTAATTGTTTTTTATCTATTAATGAAAAATTAGTCCACAATTCGTTAGCAAAAGCCATCATTAAACCTTTAAATTGAATGGCATAGGTATTTGTTTTATATTGTTCTTTAACAGATTTTAGTGTGCCACTTAACACTAATTTTGATTGATTAATTAAGGCTATAGAATCACAAATTTCTTCTACCGAGTTCATATTATGAGTAGATAGCATAATGGATGTACCTTCCTCTTTTAATCTTAAAATTTCATTTTTAATCAATTCGGTGTTAATGGGATCAAAACCAGAGAAAGGTTCGTCTAGAATAAGCAACTTAGGTTCGTGTAATATGGTTGTAATAAACTGGATTTTTTGAGCCATTCCTTTTGATAGTTCCTCTACTTTTTTATTTGCCCAAGATGAAATTTCAAATTTTTTAAACCAATAATTTAATTTAGATTTTGCCTCAGATTTTGACATTCCTTTAAGTCTAGCAAAATACAGTGCTTGTTCGCCCACTTTCATTTTTTTATACAACCCACGCTCTTCAGGTAAGTATCCAATTTTTGATATATCTTCTCTTGTAATCTCTAGCCCGTTTAATAAGACTCTACCGCTATCAGGTGCTGTAATTTGATTAATAATTCTAATTAAAGTGGTTTTTCCTGCTCCGTTAGGTCCTAATAGTCCAAAAATCTCACCTTGTTGGGTTGAAATTGAAATGTTGTCAAGTGCTTTGTGTGTCGCAAATTGTTTTTCTATCTGTTCTACTCTTAATATTTCCATTGTTGAAAATTGAATTGCTAAGGTAATGCTTTTTTTTGAAAGGGGGTTATTCGATTTTTAATAGTATGGGGTTAAAGGCTTTGGAGGCTACTATTACTTTATCTCCTATTTTATATAATTTGATTTCATCATCTGTAGCTATAATTTTAATGATGGATTGGTTACTTAGCACTTGAACAATATGGACTATGTCAGCTTTTTTTATAGATAAAATATGTCCAACGGTTTTATATTTTCCGCTTAATTTAGAATCTAACAACACCTCATTTGCCGTTCCTTGATTAATTAATTGACCATTATTAATTTTTAAAACTACATCACTTAATTTGAATACCTCAGCCACATTATGGCTTATTAAAAAAGTAGTGAGGTGATATTTTTTGTGTATTTTTAAAATGTAATCTTGTAGCTTAAATCTCATTTCATCATCAATTGCCGATAAAGGCTCATCTAACAATAACAATTTTGGTTTTTGAACTAATGCCCTTGCTAGTGCTACTTTTTGCTGTTGCCCTCCTGATAATTGATGTGGTTTTTTATTAATAATGTCATCTAATTCTAGTGTATCTATTAATTCATCAATTATGTGTTTAGATTGATGTTTTAAAAGTGCATATTCTAAATTTTGATGAGTGGTCATATTAGGAAAAAGTGCCGAATCTTGAAACACCATTCCGACCTCTCGTTGTTGTGGTTTTAAATTGATTTTTTTATTGCTATTAAACCAATAATCATTATTAATTTTGATGTGACCATTATTGGCTTTATCTAACCCTGCAATTAACCTAATTAATGTCGTTTTTCCTGCTCCAGAAGGACCAAAAACACTTACAAAATCACCTTGATTAACTTTAAAAGCTATGTTTAAATTAAAAGCAGAATGATGCGACTTTAAAGTTTTATTTAGGTTGATGTCAAACATATTACAGCCCCATTTCTTTTGCGTGAGTAGATGTTTTTAATGGATTCCAAGGGTCTTCATACGATTTTTTAAACACAAACTCCTGAAAATGCGCTATGGTTCGCACCACTCTTAAATAAAATCCGAAATAAAATACCATACAAGGAATGTAAATTAAAAACTCATACATTTTGGTGTGAGAACGGTTTCGGTATAATGAATATAAGATATATTTTAAATAGTTTGTAAAAGTGTAAAGTAAGATGTTAGTAATAAAAATATTTACAATTACAGAGGGGTAATTAATGAGCATATCTGCTGCATAAATGTACCATTTTATGTTAAGAATTACACTAAAAGTAATATTCTCAACAAAAGAGAAAAAACTGGAAAATTTAAAATGTTTATTTGGGTAAAGTACATCACGGTGTTTTCTGATACGAAACCTTATGATTGATTTATCCCAACGCAAACGTTGTTTAGCAAGTTTTTTAAAATTACTTGGGGCATTAGTTAAACATACAGCTTGATCAGCAAAATAAATTCTATACCCTAATTTTCTAATTTTAACGGTAATATCTCCGTCTAATCCTGGTCCAATATCCCATCCTTTAATGTTATCAAGCAAATCTTTTCTAAATGCACCAAAAGCTCCCGAAATAATTCTGTACCAACCAATGTGTGATGTCACTCTACGTCCAATACTAATGGTATCAAAATATTCTATGGCTTGTAAGGTAGTGGCTAAACTATCTTTATAATTTCTTACCATTACATTTCCACCAACTCCCCCTATATTTTTATCAAGGTAAAAAGGTAAAATGATTTGTTCAATAGCATCTCGGTCGTAAGAGCAATCGGCATCTAAATGAACAATATACTTTCCTTTAGCAAATCTATAAGCTAAATTGGCAGCAGATGCTTTTCCTCCTCTTACCTCATTGCGCAAAAACAAGTCTATTTTTCCAGCTTTTTGAAGACTTTTACCAATAATTGGGGTGTCGTCATCTGAACCGTCATCAACTACAATAATTTCAATATTTTGATAAGTTTGTTCCTTTAACGAATTAACCAATTTATGAATATGTTTCCCTTCATTTTTACCAGGTACAAGAATTGAAACCAAAGGGTATTCAAATAAGAAATCGGCTTTGGCTTTTTGATACTTTTTTTTGTTTAAATGTTTACTTAATTTAGCAAAGTTAAGAATGATAAATTCAAGAATAAAATACCTTACAAATTCAAAAAAAATATAAAACCAAAATAATCTAATAAAATGGCCGGGAGTTAAACTAACAAGGAACCGTATGTAATTATCTAATAATTCTTGCAAAATTTAAGTAAAATCTTTAGTTAAATTATGTAAATGTAATTCGTGAGAGATGTTGTAATCTAATTTTACAACATTGGTTTCAAATTTTATGGTTACGCCTTTAAATGCAGTTCTTAAAAGTCGCTCTAAAATGGTAATAATTTCATTTAAAATACGAGTGGCTATTTTTTTAGGTATTTCGTACATTGATAAAACAATGGTTGATGAATCTTGAAATGTAATTACGTCTGCCGAACGGATATTAGAACGAATAATTCTTACCACATCTTTTAACATTCCTTTTTGTGCCTCAGAGCCAATAACAGAATAAATTTCGTTAGGATTGGTAATATGAATGGCACATATATTACTTGAACCTTCAGTTTGTTTTAAACGTTCAATCTCGTATTTAAGCATGGTTTTAAAAGTGTCATATTTAACTGTACCAATAATTTCTTCAATATCTTTAGATGTAGAAACATATCCATTTACAGCCGCATATTTCCCTTTTTGAGTTAGTTTGTACTCTTTTATTTCTTTAGATTTAAGTTGTTCTACCGAATTATCGTGAGAACAAGTTAAGCATTTGGCTTTTACAAAATAATCTTGAAAACGGTGACTACAATTTAAACATTCATGAATGACAGATGGTTTATCATAATCTACTCCAATATGACGTAAACGTTTGTTACATTTTGGACAATCTAATTCATCATCTATTTCGTTAGTAAAATCTTTCATTGGTCCTACATATCCACACGGAAAGTGATGGATAATATCATCTGTAGTAGAGTTAGAACTATTACATTTTGGACATACCTCACGGTAAGACATGTGACCTGTTGAACATTGAGAACACAAGTAAATTCTGTCCACAAATTCTGATGTTAAAATGCCGTCATACTCTGCTTGATCTAAAATTGAAAATATAGAAAATTCCTCAGTGTGATTAAAATTAACAGATAGTGGAGGGTAAGTATAATCTACATCAGAATAATAATACGGTATTGGTTTTAAAGATTTAATTTCTCTTGAATACATATAAGAAATCATTTTAACAATCATTTGCGCCTCAAAAGAAATTTGTCTTGTAAATTGTATGTCGTCATTTTTAGACAAGATTTTTTCTACCTCTTTTTTAATAAATGGAATTTGATCTATTGAAAACAAGGTGCCATCTACCAATTGATTTACCATAGGGTCTATAATATTAACTCCTTTAAGTAAAAAAACAGGTTTTAAATAAATAGATGGGTTTTTATGACTTCTAATTCTTTTAACAATTTGACGGATAAAAGATTCGTCTTTACCGTTAATTAATACTGCATTATAATTAATGGTATCATCAATATTTAAACTATCTAAATGTTCAACAATATAAAAGGTTAAACCTTCAAAAGTGATGATGTTGTCGTGGTGTTCTATATGTTGTTCCGCTTGTCTCACTTTAAAATGTTCGTTTTGAAATTTTTACGCTTAATTTAAAATACTTTTTCCACAAATCTAAGTCTTTTTCATCTAACGGTAAAATATCTACAGCTAGGGTTCTTGTAGTGGGTTCAAACTTTTTTTGAAACTCTTGTGGCAAAATTCGGGTTGAAAACTCAAAACGCTCTACCCTACCTTTTGATAACGTTCCATCAGGAAATTCAATATTTACAATATCACCTTCATGTATATCACCTAAATCCTCTTGGCTAAAATACCCTCTAATGTGTACATTTTTAGGTTGATGAAGTGCCATTATGGTTTCTGTTTTTAGTGCTACTTCAAAAGGTTGTTTCATAATTCGGGTAATATTACCTTCAATAGGACAAGTAAAATAATTAAACCCTTGTTTGTCATTGATTCCTGCTAGTAAATCTTTTTCGTTAACATTACCAACCCCAGAAAAATTACCACCAGTATTTTGTTCTATATCAATTTTTTGTTTTTTAGCTTTTTCCTCTTCTTCTTTTAATTGATATAAATAATCTAATTGTTTGCGGTAAATAGAATTTTGAGATTGAAATAGGTTAATGTCGTTTTCGGTTCTTTCTATTCTGTATTCCAAATTTTCTAAATTAGTATGAGAAACGGCATCTAAAATTACCTCATTTTGAACTCTGGTTAAATCACTTTTAAAAGATGCTAAAATATCTCTATAATCTCTAATTTTCACATTGTTTAAGCTGATATTTTTTTTCATCACATAAATCTCCTTATCAATCCACGAGTTATTTTTACCAGCCGTTGAGATACTAACAGCATTAGACCCTCCACCATTACCAATTCCTCCAAATAAATCATCATCTAAAAAGTACGTAAATAACGTATCTCCTATTGTTACATCATCTCCTTCTTCTTTATAAAATTCTAAAATTCTTATATCGTCTGTGTGTCTTATATCTACTTTTTCAAATAACACTTGCCCATTACCTTCAATATAAAACATTGATTTGTAAGCATACCTTACTAAAAAAAGAAAAAATATAACCAATATAGACAAATAAATGAACCTGTCCCAATTAAAGGGAGTTTCAGCTTTTCTACGTTTATTTTCTTCTAAATAACGTAAGTAACTGTCATCTTTTCGTTTAAAATTTAAACTTTTCATTTATTTTTTAATGTTGTCTTTATCCATTTGTATTAATCTGCCTAAATCATGATACGTAAAATTGTGTATATTAGTTATATGTTCTAACGTATCCATTTTATTTTCCATTTCAATTCTATTAGTAAAATCCTCTGTTCGTAAGGCTATTTCAATTTTATCTTTAGCATAATCAGAGAAAGTACTTAATTTTCTGGCAATGTATTCGTTTTTAACATTTTCATAAGCCATAAAATAAATACGGTCAACTTTACTAAACAATTTATCTACCACATCTGGGTTATAATATAAAGGGATTGAAATTTCGAGCAATAGGTTATTATTTTTACAATAAGTGCTTACAAATCCAACCAATTCTATATATCTGTTAAGAAGTTTCATTCTTTGAGTTTTCCATTCATCAAAAGTATGAGGTTCTATGTCTAAATGCACTCCTTTTACATTAATGTTTTTATAATCTTTTAGAACACTTGCTATATAATTGTTAATGCTATCATTGTAAAACAATTTATTACTTCCAAACATCACATAATAATCTACTTTTCCTTCAGTATATTTTGCAAACTTTAGTTTATTATCTATTAACTTATCGTGTTTAGAGCCAGCAACAATTACTTTATTAAATTTATTATAAATCACATATTCGGCTAAAAACCCAGCAGAATTATTGCTGAATATTTTAGACCAAATGTAAACGCCACGTGTTTTAGTTTCGGTATATTCGTTTAAAGATTTCATAGGCTCTATTTTTACAACATCATCTATTTTTGCATAAGCAATTTTAGAATGGATTTTAAGTGATTTTAAATATAAATTTTGTAACAAATCAATCAATTCAATATCTACCCTTACTATGTCATCAATCAAATCTAATCCACCCATTGGGTCAATATTTTTATCACCCAACCTTACTTTTACATTTTCAATTCTATATTTTTCTTCAATTAGTAATCTTTTTTGATAGAAACCTATAAATTGTTTAAGTTTATATCTAAATTCATAAGCTACATTTAGTACATCTTCATGCAAACTATTGCGTTGATTTTGTAACCTTTCATTGTCATATTTCCATTTTTCTTGAGCCACTTCATTTTTCAATTTAGTATTAAAAGGCAATGGTACGGTAAGAGTTAAGCCAGCAGACACATAAGATCTATACGTTGAGTTAACCAAATTGTAGTAATTATATCTTACATACGTTTTTAAGCCAATTTGATGATACCATTTATAATAATCTTGATAAACGTTACCTTGTAAAACATTTTTAGTTTGTTCCTCTATGGTTTCAAATATTTTTTGATAATTCAAATCTATTAATGGTAAATTATTGATATCAAATTCAAGGGTGTCTTGTTCAATATTTAGGTAATTATTATAAGACAAATATACTTTTTTAAGGCTTTGAACTTCAGCTAAACGTGTTTCTATTCTGATTAAATCTTCTTTTGGTAATTTTTTAAGTAGCACCAATTCATTAATCAACTCGTATTGTTTTAACAACGATTTTTCTCTTTGATTGAGTAATTGTACTTTTAGTTTATTGAATACAAAAATGGTTTGATCAAATCGTTCTAAATAATAAGCCGATTGATTAGATTGTTCGTTTTTTAGTTTTTCTCTTTCAATTCTATCCTCTAATAATTTTACTTGAACTTTATTATCAAAATAACCATTTTTTAATAGTTTCCAATTAATACCTACTTGAAATTTTCTATTGTAAACTATATTGTCATTCAAATCGGCAATAGAGGGGTTAAAGTTTTCTTGATAAGCCCCAGAGGCATAAACGCCATAATCTTTTTGGGTTAATTCTTTTTGTTTTTCAAGATAGTTTGATTTGTATATATTAGCTTTATCCGATTGACTATTGGCTATAGCTCTTAAAACAGAAAGATTAGTGTCAGAAAATTGTATGGGTTGATAGGTTGCATTATCAAATAATTGTAGCAACTCATTTATCTTTAAAGAGAACAAGGAATCTTGTTGAGCATTTAGATTAAATGTCAATAACCATAAAAATATAGTACAAAAGTGTTTTACCATTGCTTTAAACCTTAATCTAATACGTTTAAATTTAATTAAGGTTGCAAA
>CAYQRJ010000068.1:0-1364 GCA_964419855.1 uncultured Crocinitomix sp. | reverse complement strand
TCTAAATCTTTTACATATTCCATTAAACGTGCTTTTTTATATCCTTCTTCATTTTGTTGTGGTCTGTCCATATAACGTTCACCATACATAATTTCGTAATATTTCCAATCTGTTACTGGACCTCCGGCAACCCCTGTTGTAAACCTACCAGGGTAACGTAACATTAATGAGGTGGTCATAAACCCACCAAAACTCCAACCATGAACAGCTAATCTATTCGCATCAACATAAGGCAGAGATTTTAAAAATTTAACTCCTTCCATTTGGTCAGCCATTTCGTTATCGCCTAAATGACGGTGAATAACACTTTCAAATTCAAATCCTCTGTTAGCCGACCCTCTGTTATCCACTGTGTAAACCAAGTAACCTTGCTCAGCTAACCAATACATCCACAAACTAGCCCCTCCTAACCAAGAGTTGGTAACTAATTGGGCATGAGGACCTCCATAAACATAAACTAAAACTGGATATTTTTTATTGGCATCAAAATTAGATGGTTTAATTAATCTGTCATATAAATCGGTTTTACCGTCAGCTGCTTTTATTTTTGAATATTCTGCTGTTCCTATTTTAATATTTTTATAAGGATTATCGGCAGTTAAAACTGTTCTTATTTTTTTACGTTTTACAATATCATAAATAATTTCTTGGTTTGGCGTTGTAAAATTAGAATATCCATCAAACATATATTTAAAATCAGAACTAAATGCAGCATGATGGGTACCTGCAATTTCGGTTAAGTTACATTGAAAACCTGTATTAATATTAACCATAAAATAATTGGTTTCAAGAGGACTTTCTCCTGTACCTTGATAGTAAACATTACCTTTATCATCATGTCCAACAATATCTTGCACAACCCAATTATGGTCGGTTAATTGTTTAATTAATTTTCCATCTGCATTATAAAGGTATAAATTGGCAAAACCTGTTTTTAATTCATTAATCCAAACAAATTGATTGTTATTTACAAAATATACAGGGTGTTCTGGTTCGCTCCATTTATCAGAGGTTTCTTTAAATAAAGTTTTAATAAATTGACCATTAGCATCATATTTTTGCAACTGCATTTTATCTTGGTCACGGTTAACCTCAGCAATGTAAACAAATTCATCTTTTGGTCCCCAGCCTACATTTGTTAAATAATCTTCAGCTTCACCTTTTGGTGTGATGTAAACTGTTTTATGTGTGTTAATGTTATAAATTCCCACTTTAGATTTTTCACTTTTTTGTCCTGCCATTGGATATTTAATAGACATTAATGACCCTGGCGTAGTGTTTATATCTAATAAAGGATAATCAGCCACTTCACTTTCATCTTTTTGGTAAAAGGCTAAATATTTTCCATTAGGCGACCAAAAAAT
>CAYQRJ010000067.1:0-10802 GCA_964419855.1 uncultured Crocinitomix sp. | reverse complement strand
GGCTCCGTAGCGGGTTCTCGATACAATTTTGTTTTTTTATCCAAAAAAAACAAAATCACTCGAACTGACTAATTGATACAATTTTATTTTGTTCAAAAAAATAGAATTATTCCCTGTCCACCAACAGGTGGAGAACTGACATTTTGGTACAATTTTGTTTTAAATGTATGACTACCTCACTTTATTCATTTTTAAAATGGTCCAAATAATAATTGGAGCGCCAATTAATGATGTTATGGTATTTAAAGGTAATTGACTACCTGATAACCTGATTAAAACATCTGCCAAAACAGCAAATAATGCCCCTGTTAACAAAGCTAATGGTAAGGTTACTTGATGAGATTTAGATTTTGAAAATTGTCGTACTATTTGTGGAACTGCAATTCCTATAAACGCAATAGGGCCGCAATAAACAGTTATAAGTGCGGTCAATAAACTAGTTATAATAATGATGAGGATTTTGGTTACCTTAATATTAATCCCCATAGATTTAGCATAAGATTCGCCTAGCACCAAAGCATTTAATGGTTTTACCAAAAATATTAAACTCAAATCAATAATTATAATCATAAAGGACAGCATTTTAATCACCTCAGTATTTACATCAGCAAAAGATCCTAGTCCCCACACTACAAATTGACGGGTTTGTTCCAAATCTGCCCAATGATATAAAGCATTTACAAAAGCTGAAGTAAAATAACTTAACATTAACCCCACAATTAACAAAGTTACCGAATTGATAATGTATTTAGATATAATCATTAATAGCGATAAAATAAAAAAAGCACCTAAAAGACCTGAAGTAATCATTGCTATATTTGACGACATAGTTGACAAACTTACACCTCCCAAAACAACAACTGCCACACCTAATGTAACTCCAGAGCTAATTCCTAAAACACCAGGTCCTGCAAGAGGATTTCTAAAAAAAACTTGTAAAATTAACCCAGCCACTGCTAAAGAACTGCCTCCTAAAATAGCCATTAATGTGCGATTTAACCTTGCTTCAATTATATACGAAAAAGATTGATTTTCGACTGTATTACCTTTTAGAATGTCCCAAATTTGTTCTAAAGGAATATGAACCTCTCCTACAGCAAGACTGACAACAAAAAGAATTAAAACAACAACCAATAATACTAGCGCTAAAGCTATGTCTTTTTTATTTATCACTTTAACAATTTAAAATATGAAGTTGGAACATCAGAATGATTAACACAATTAATCAAATCTTGTAACATCAACTCAGGTTGCACAGGACCACGTGTAAAATAATTGGTAGTAGATGTATTGCAAAAGATGACGTTATGATTTTTTACCGCTTTGAAATCTTTATAAATCGATTCCTCTTTTAATAAATCTTTTAATTTGTAATTTTTTGGACGAGATGCTATAATGATCCAATATTCTGATTTCATAGCATCATTCCAAACCTCTTCTTTTGATAA
This sequence comes from uncultured Crocinitomix sp., assembly GCA_964419855.1. Classification (GTDB taxonomy): domain Bacteria; phylum Bacteroidota; class Bacteroidia; order Flavobacteriales_D; family Crocinitomicaceae; genus Putridiphycobacter. The sequence goes on along the minus strand of CAYQRJ010000067.1, from coordinate 9,354 downwards.
AACTAAATTGTCTTGAGATGTTTTTTGTTTATACACATAATTTAATCCAGCATCTTTAGCCAAATTAACCGTTACAGATTGACTTGAAGGCATAGCCCAATTATCATTATAAGGTAAATTAAAAAATACTGTTTTTGATGTGTCTAAAGTCTGTTGTAATGACAAATATTTTTTTTCTTTTTCATTAAAAATATGTTTAGCAGTAGAATATTCGTTAAATATTAATCCAAAAAACTTTAACCATTCTAGCCTACCTAAAGGTGTACTTTCTAAATACTCTGCCACTAGCAATGTTTCAATACCTTTGCGGTTATATTTTTTGGCTGATTGTAACTCATAAGGATAAATTAAAAATAAATCGGGGTTAATTTTCAGAAGCTTTTCTAAAACAATTTCTCCATCATTACTAATCTCTTTTACTTTGTTTTTCTTTAATATTTTTTTTATATCAGATTGTGCAACATAGTCTAAACCACTTAAACCTTTAATTAAATTAACCTTATCAATTAATTCTAAATAAGCAAAATAAGTAACAGATTGAATGGCTAAAGATTGATAATTATTTTTAACTAATTTATAATTGTTAAAGTCGTAATCAGCTACGTGAGGAATGTAAATTGAATCATAAAACTGAAATTTAGAATCTCCAGAATTAATCTCTATTTTTGAGTAATTTTCATCAGATACATTAACTGAAAAACGTTGAGCGTATTTAATTTTAATATCATCAAAGCGTTTAAAAGTATCTACTTTTTTTTGTTGATTGGGTTGATGTTGAACGCAAGATAATAATGGTAGTAAAATCAACAATAAAAAGTTTCTTTTTAAAGTATTATTTTTTATATAATTTTTATGTTTAACAACTTTTATAATTTTCATATTTATATTTTCTCCTCTTTTTGTAAAATAGAATTATTTTTCTAATATTTCTTTTACTTTTTCCTTTAACAATTCTTTATCAGGTAGATACAATTGATATTCTCCTATTGCTAATTTATTTGTAATGCTTGCAGTAGCATATTCAACAAAAATATCGTCTTTTTCAGACGCTAATATTATTCCAATAGTTTCATTATCAGTTTCAGTTAATATACTATTATGTGGTAGCCCAAGAAACTCAAAAACGTAAGGTTCTTTGATTAAATCATTTTCATTTTTAGGTTTATATCCTTTTTTGGCTAATTCAAGTATTTCATCTTTATTTTTACTTAATGCAATCCTTTGAAACAAGCCAGTCTTTTTTTGTCTCCGCAGTTCTCTAACACTCCAATTTTCTATAATTGATTGTTGTTCATAAAAACTTCTCTCGGTGTCATTTTTTATTTTAAGTAATTCATAATAATGCGACCAACTCAATAAGTGTGACACTGTCACACCTTTTGGGTATTTTAAGTAAAAAAGTCTCATATACACTACATTACTTCTGCTAAATCCTGTATGGTGTTTTTCAGTTAAATCTTTTGATAATTTATCCAAAAGTTTTTTACCATATTTAGCCTTAATATAACCTTTTTGTTCAAATTCTACAATGTATTTTCCTGTTTCCCAATTAAAAAGAGTAAGCTCATTATTAATTGCTTTAAATGCTCTTGACTTAGCTTTTACATAATTTGTACTTATTTTTTCAAAAAGTTCTTTATATTCCTTATTTTCAAACAATTCTATCATTTAATACTCTTATTTAAAAAAATTGAGACAGTGAAACACAATTCTATTTCTTTTCATAAAACGAAAGTAATATAAATTTAAAAATTAATTACCTTTGAAATCAACTTTTTATTAACTTGAAAACACTCATAACCATATTAGGACCAACAGCATCAGGAAAAACAGAATTAGCTTGTGCGCTAGCTTATGATATTGATGGTGAAATCATCTCAGCAGACTCAAGGCAAATTTATAGAAAAATGGATATTGGAACAGGTAAAGACTTAAATGAATACGTTGTCAACAACAAGCCTATTCCGTACCATTTAATTGATATTAGAGATGCAGGGTATAAATATAATATTTATGAGTATCAGCAAGATTTTATAACAGCTTTTAACAACATCAACTCAAGAAACAAACAACCTATTTTATGCGGTGGTAGCGGTTTGTATATTGAAACAGCATTAAAAGGTAATACTTTTTTGGGGATTCCTACAAATGATGAATTAAGGCAACAACTTTATCAATTAAGTGATGATGAGTTAAGACAAGAATGGAATAAAATATCTAATCATATTAAATCAAAACTAGATAATAATACTTCTAAAAGAATGATAAGAGGTATTGAAATACATCAATTTATTCAAACTCATCCTAATTGGACTCCACCCACCTACCCTCAATTTAACTCAGTGATTATTGGTGTTAGTATTGATAGAGAATTGAGGCGAAAAAAAATCACTCAACGTTTATCTTTCAGGCTAAACAATGGAATGTATGAGGAAGTAGAAAATCTGCTAAAAGATGGTTTAACTTTTGAGGACTTAGCTTATTACGGTTTAGAATACAAATGGATAGGCAATTATTTACAAGGTAAAATTACTAAAAAAGAATTGTTTGATGGGTTAAATGTTGCCATACATCAATTTGCCAAGCGTCAAATGACTTGGTTTAGGCGAATGGAAAAACAAGGGTTTAATATCAATTGGATTGATGCCGAATTACCATTAAAACATAAAGTTGAAAAGGTTAAGCAATTAATAATCGTTTAATGCTTTATTGATGAGCATCCCATCAAGTAAAACCAAAGCCGTCATGGCTTCAACTATTGGAACAGCTCTTGGAACAACACAAGGGTCGTGACGCCCTTCTCCCATCATTTCAACAGGTTGATGTTTGATGTTAACGGTTTGTTGTTTTTTCATAATTGTAGCCACAGGTTTAAAGGCAACGTTAAAATAAATATCCTCTCCATTACTTATTCCCCCTTGAATACCCCCAGAAAAATTAGTTTTAGTTTTAATGTCATTTTTATCAATATAAAACTCATCATTATGTTGACTACCCAACATTGAAATTGATTTAAATCCACTCCCTAATTCAAACCCTTTTACAGCATTAATACTAAACATGGCATTTGCTAAATTGGCATTCAACTTATTGTAAATGGGCTCACCTACTCCAACCGGCACATTTTTTATAACACAAGTTATTTGACCGCCAATCGTATCGCCTTGTTTTTTGGTTTGTTTTATTAAACTTTCCATCACCAAAGCAATGTTTTTATCAGGGCATTTAACTAAATTATCGTCTATTAATGATAAATCTAAATCTCGGTAAGTTTTATCTAAACCAACATCACCAACTTGAGACACATAAGCTTTAATGTCTATTTTTTTATCAAATAATTGATGTATAACTTGAAAAGCTATGCTTCCTGCTACAACTCTTACAGCTGTTTCTCTAGCACTACTTCTTCCTCCTCCTCTGTAATCTCTATTTTTATATTTTTGATGATAGGTATAATCAGCATGAGAGGGTCTAAAAACATCTTTCAAACGATCATAATCCTTTGGTTTTTGATTGGTATTTTTAATTATAAAAGCAATGGGTGTTCCTGTTGTTTTACCTTCAAAAATTCCAGACAAAAATTCTACTTCATCCTTTTCTTTTCTTTGTGTTGTAATAGATGATTGACCCGGTTTTCGTCTGTTTAATTGATATTGAATTTCATCAAAATTTAAAACAACATTAGCAGGACAACCATCAATAACACCTCCAATAGCAACACCATGAGACTCTCCAAAAGAGGTTAATTTAAAGATATGTCCAAAGGCATTATTCATTTAAGCACCAATGGTTAACCTACAATTTTCTAATATATGCCTCACTTCTTCTAAAGTTGGAGCTTCAGCATAAGTTCTTAAAACAGGCTCTGTTCCAGAAGGGCGAATCATTAACCAACGGTCATCATCAAAAAAGTATTTGAATCCGTCTAAGGTTTCAATTCTTTTTACTTTGTATTTGCCAAACATATTAAAGTCTTTGTTTTGGCATTGCTTAACAATTTTATTTTTTAAGGCTTCATCAATATGTAAATCGGCTCTTTCAAATGCAAATTCACCTACAATTTCGTAAACTTCATCAATTAATTGTTCTAAAGATTTACCAGATTTTGCCATAAACTCCCAAATGGTCAATCCCATCCAAATTCCATCTCGTTCAGGAATAAACGTTTTAATTGCAATTCCACCACTTTCTTCTCCTCCCAATAGCACATCTTCATTTTCATCTGCCATTATACCAGCAATGTATTTAAAACCAATAGGAACTTCTCTGTGTTCTAAACCATAATGCTGACACATTTTTTTAATTCTTGGTGTAGAAGAAAATCCTGTAACCACACCTCCAGTCATTCCTTTGTATTTTACCAAATAATGAATTAATAAAAGTATGATGTGATGAGAATCTACAAATTCTCCTTTAGAATTATACAATCCAATTCTATCTGCATCACCATCAGTAGCTAATGCACAGTCAATGTTACCGTTAGTTTTAATAAACGCCTCTAACTCTTTAAGGTTTTTAGCAATAGGTTCAGGTGCTTGACCTTTAAATGATGGATTGTATTCACAATGTAAAAAATTAATATGAGGTAAAAGACGTTTTAAAACATTTTGACCAGCTCCATACATGGCATCATAAGCTAAATTTAATTCTGAATTTTTAATAGCTTCTAAATCAAATGTATTATTTACAGCATCAATATATAATTGTTCGATATCAATAATTTCATATAAACCTTCATTTTTAGCGTTTTCTAAAGATACTAAATCAAGATTAATGTCATTTTCTGCTGGAATTACTCTTTCAATTTCATCAACATTTTCAGGTAATAGAGGTCCACCAAAATATCCTTTTAGTTTATACCCGTTGTATGATGGTGGATTATGACTAGCCGTTATTACCACACCTAAGTTGGCTTGTAATTTAACTGTGGCATAAGATATCATTGGAGTTGATACAAAACCTTTATCGGTTGTAATAACTTTAACGCCAAAATGGGTAAATATTTTTGATGCTGTTTCCACAAACATGTCTCCACCAAAACGGCAATCGTGCCCAATAATAATTGTAGGATTTTTATAATTTTTATTTAACCACTTAGCAACCGCAATAGAAACTCTTGCTACATTTTCAACCGTATATTCTTTAGCAATGACTGCTCTCCAACCATCTGTTCCAAATTTTATTTTAGACATATTATATTTCTTTTGTTTTTTTCAATTCAGCTTACGAATATACTGATTTTTAACTAGTATTTAATAAAAAACTAAAAAAAAAGCCTTTCAAGTTAATGAAAGGCTTTAAATAATTGTTTGGTTTAAAATTATTCACCAACCACTTCAAATTGAAATGCTTGTTTTACATCTTTATGTAAATTAGCAGAAGCATTATAAGTTCCAATTTCTTTAATTGGTTCTTCAATAATTTTAAGTGATTTTCTGTCAATTTCAACACCTTCTTTTTTCAATGCTTCAGAAAGCACAACAGTATTTACTGATCCGAAAATTTTACCTTTTTCGCCAACTTTAGCAATTACCTTAACAGTTATTGCTTCTAATTTAGTGGCTAGTGCTAAAGCATCTTCTTTAATTTTAGATTCTTTATGCGCTTTTTGTTTCATTATTTCTTTATGTGCTTTTTTAGCTGATTCTGTTGCTAATTGAGCATATCCTTGAGGAATTAAAAAGTTTCTTCCATAACCATTTTTCACAGTTACAATATCATCTTTATATCCTAATTTATCTACGTTTTTCTTTAATATTACTTCCATTACCTTTATTTTTTTAATAATTAATAAAATCAGAAATGATTATTTCATCATATCTGCTACATAAGGTAAAATAGCTAAGTGTCTAGCTCTTTTTACAGCTTTATTAACCTTTTTTTGATACTTTTGAGAAGTACCAGTTAATCTTCTTGGTAAAATTTTACCTTGTTCGTTAATAAATTTTATAAGGTAATCTGGATTTTTATAATCCACATATTTGATTCCGCTCTTTTTAAATCTACAGTATTTATCTTTTTTAACTTCAATACTTATAGGCGTTAAATATCTAACATCAGACATATCTTTTTCTTTTTAATGGTTAATAACTAAGCTTCAGCAGCTTTTCTTGTTTTTTCAGCAAATGCAATGTGGTGTTTATCCATTTTTACAGTTAAAAATCTCATTACACGCTCATCACGTTTAAATTCAATTTCTAATTTGTTAATTAATTCACCATTACTTTCAAATTCAACCAAATGATATACACCTGATGATTTTTTTTGAATTTGGTATGCTAATTTTTTCATACCCCAGTATTCACTGTGCTTAATTTTACCACCATTTTTTTTGATAAAATCTTCATAGCTTTTTACTGCTTCCTTTGCCTGTTCTTCAGACAAAACGGGAGTTAAAATGAAAACAGTTTCGTATCTATTCATCTTTTTTTGTTTTAAAATTGGGTGCAAAGATATTTATATTTTTCGAAATAACAAGTTATTAACCCGCAAAATTCACCACTATATTATTATTTATTAATTAAAACATAGTAAATCAAGTTATTAGTAGATTTATTGTGCAATTTAATAATACCCAAATTTGAGGGAGTTTGAAATTATCTTTATTCATCTGCTATATTTCTAAACACTTGAAATACTAAGGTATTCCTGCGGATTTTGAAATTTCGCATCTAAACAAAGCTAATTCCATGAATTTTTGCGGTTAAACGAAATTTATGCACTAAATCTTTTTAACGTATTGGGTTAATATTACAATATGCTGCCCTTCTACCCTTCCTTCAATTTGTTCAGCATTGTCATGAACTAATGAAATTCGTCTAACTGCTGTTCCACGTTTAGCGGTAAATCCTCCACCAGACACTTTTAAATCTTTAATTAACACTACAGAATCTCCTGCATTTAAAACAGCTCCATTACTATCTTTATGAATCACTTTATCGCTTTCATCTTCATCCTCACCAGTTGCTTTTGCCCATTTTAATGTATCTTCTTCCATATACATCATATCTAACAAATCTTGCGTCCAACCTTCTCCACGCAATCTGTTTAACATTCGCCAAGCCAACACTTTTACCGCATCATTTTCGTTCCACATGCTATCATTTAAACAACGCCAATGGTTGACATCTACATGATCTGGATTTTCAATTTGATCTTTGCACGTTTCGCAAATATAAGCCGAATCATATTCAGTTCCTTTAGATGGTTCAACTTCAAATACAGTTAAATGATCTGTTGAACCACATAACTCACAACTATCATTACTACGTTTTTTTAAATCGTCTATTACACTCATTTATTATTATTTTATATATTATTACTATGCTTATCAAAAGCTTTAATTATTTTTTTTACTAATTTATGGCGAACTACATCATTTTCATTTAATCTAACGACACCTATTCCATCAATATCTTTTAAATAATCCAAAACCACTACTAAACCTGATTTTTGTTTAAGCGGTAAATCTATTTGTGACATATCTCCTGTAATGATAAATTTTGCACTTTTCCCCATTCTGGTTAAAAACATTTTAATTTGATTTACAGTAGTGTTTTGTGCTTCATCTAAAATAACAAAGGCATTATCTAAAGTTCTACCACGCATAAATGCTAAAGGTGCTATTTCAATTGTTCCTTGTTCAATTAATTCAGCTAGTTTTTCTGCTGGAATCATATCTCTTAACCCATCATACAATGGCTGCATATATGGATCAAGTTTTTCTTTCATATCTCCAGGTAAAAAACCTAAATTTTCACCAGATTCTACAGCTGGCCGAGTTAAAATAATTCTACGAACTTGCTTATCTTTTAACGCTCTTACAGCCAATGCAACAGCTGTATAAGTTTTTCCTGTTCCAGCTGGTCCAACGGCAAAAACCATATCATTTTCTTGCGACAATTTAACTAATTGTCTTTGGTTAGATGTTCTAGCTTTTATATGTTTACCATGAGTCCCGTGAACAATCACTTCACCAAAATCTTTAAAAGGTAGTTTATCTTCTTCTTGAAGCATCAAATTTTCAATATTGTTATCAGTTAAATTATTATACCTATTAATGTGCTTTAACAGTAGTCCTAATTTGATTTCAAATTGTTCTATCACTTCTGGTTCACCTGAAATAATTAATTTGCTACCTCTAGCAACAATTTTTAGTTTAGGATAATACGTTTTTATTAAATCTATTTTTGAATTATTAATTCCAAAGAGTAAAACGGGGTCTATTCCGTTAATTTCGATTATTTTTTCTTGCAATTTTTAAAATATTTTAGGTAAAACAATTATAAAGTTCAAAATTAAACTAATTTTGGACAAAAATATATATAATTTATATTTATTAATGCAAATTGTAACTTTAACCACCGATTTAGGATTAAAAGACCATTATGTTGGAGCTTTAAAGGGTCAATTATTATCTCAAAATTCAGATATACAAATTGTAGATATTAGTCATAATGTAGAGCCTTTTAATATTGTTGAAGCGGTGTATTATATTAATAATGTTATTGATAATTTTCCAGAAAACACAATTCATTTTATAGGCGTTGACAGTATTCCTGATATTTCTATTAATTCACACCGTACCAACAAATACCCTATATTAATGAAATTAAAAGGACAATATTTTGTTGGCAACGATAATGGAATTTTTACTTTATTAAAAGATTTTCATTTAGCTGATGAAATTGTTAGATTAGATTTCTCCTCAAAAAATGCCTTTAGACATCCTTTTAAAAATATTTACGTTCCTGCTATTATTAATTTAATAAACAACAAAAAATTGTCAGAGATTGGAGAATATATTAAAATTGAAGATTTAAACAGAGCTTTGATTACTCAAGCTATAATTAATGAACATCAAATCAAAGGGGCTGTTATTCATGTTGATAACTATGAAAATGTGATTGTAAACGTTTCAGAAAGTTTATTCTCAAAAGTTGGAAAAGGAAATCCGTTTACTATTTATTTTAGATCTAAAAACTATTTTATTGATAGAATTTCTGAAAACTACAATGAAGTACCAATAGGTGAAAAATTAGCTTTATTTAATGAAAATGATTGGTTAGAAATAGCCATAAATAAAGGGACTAAACTAACAGGAGGGGGAGCTGCATCTTTACTTGGGTTAAAAAGAAATGATGTCATTAGAATTGAATTTCATCCTAGAGGTTCTAAAGATAGAATTGACGATTTATTTTCGTAAGTAATTGGCTTTACAATAATGAATTTTTAAAAAACTTTTTTTATAAGCAACCTATGTAACTTTACAACGTATTACAATTAAATAAATACAATGCAAAGTACTATGAAAACAAAAGTTATATTAACATCTTTCCTAATTTTCACTTTACT